>NZ_JBYCLB010000511.1:0-1917 GCF_057473705.1 Mycobacterium sp. TH-M15
TTCCCAACCGCGGTACTCCGCTTCGATGGACAACCGGGTGGACGCGGTGATCCGGGTGATCTCCGGTGGCAGCCGCAGCGGCACCCACTCGTATTCGTCGGACATCTCAGTGTCCCAGTCTGCCGGGAGCCGGCGAGGGCGCGCCGCGGTCAACGCCGGCCCGCCGCATGCTCGACGACCTGGACTCCGTCACCGACCCCGGACACGACATACAGGGTGCCCGACGTGTCATCGAAGGCTAGCGCGTTGGGTTGCCGCACGGTTGGATACCGTACCTTTTCCACCGGAGTGCCGGTGGCCAGATCGAAACCGATAACGGTGTTGGTCCCGGTCTGTGACACCCAGGCCAGCCTACTGGAGCCGGCCAGGCCGTAGGGAGCGTCGACCACCGGGTAGGCCTGCCGCAGCATCAGCGGGTCCACGCCGTATACCAGCAACTGGCCGCCGCGGGTGTCGGCAGCCAACACCAGCCCACGCGGATCGGCCGCCAGGGTGGTGGCGCCGCGGCCGGCGCGCAGTGCGTACCGAGGCTTGCCGTCCGGGCCGACCGTCATCACCGAGGTTTGGCGACGATCCAGCACTACTGCCGTATTCCCCTGTGTCACAATCGAGTCGACGCGACCCGAGATCTTAGCCCGGGCCACGACGGCGTCTTCGCCCGCGGTTTCGGCGGCCAGTGTGTAGACGGCGCCGTCGGCGCTGCCCAGCACCATTGTGCCGTCGGCGCGACGTGCGATCGCGGTGAACTCGGTATCGGCTGCGCCGCTGACTCCGACCCGGCGGATACGGCCAGTTGCCAGGTCGACGACGAAATAACCGCCACGTGCGGACAGGTAGGCGCTACCGTGGCCGTCGCCGGCGAGCGCGGTTGCCGCGCCCGGCAGTGCGATGGCGCGCCCCCGGCCGTGGCCGGCTCCTAACACGGTCACCGTGGTCGACGTGTGCGGATCAGCGCCGGGGGAGAGCACCACCAGCTGTGCAGTGTCCGCGTCGAAGGTCGCCGCGGTCGGCTGCCCGCCCAGCGGCCGCACTACGCCGGCCGGTGAATGCGGTTGCGGTGGCGAAGCGGCGGGCCGCGCGGGGGCCATCGCCGGCTGCTGGACAGTGATCGGGTTCGACCCACACCCCGCGGCGATGAGGAGCGAGAGCAGCGAAACCACCAGCTTGGCCAGCAGGCCGGGTGGATGCGGCTGATCTGCGTGTGCTGTGAATGTGTGCTGCTGTGACAACGGTGGCAACGGTCAGCCTTTTGTCGACGGTCGGCGGGCTGGGGATGAAACGTGAACTTCAGGAAAGCGAGTTAGCCGACTTCTGGCGCGTTTTGCACATTCTAAGACGTCGAGAAGGTACTCTGCGTCGCATGATCACCGCCGAGGACCGTCAGCTGGCTGCTGATGAGTTTGTCATCGAAGACATGTCGACCGGGGCCTTCGCCAGTGGGTTCGGCCAGGCCGGTGATCGTCGTAGTTTCTCATTTCGTATCGAGCATCAGTTGCTGATCGTCGAGGTGTACCGGCCGTCAGTGGACGGCCCCGTTCCGCAGGCCGAGGACGTGGTCGCGACGTCGAGCAGAAAACTCGTCGGCATCGACATCGCCGACGAGCGCAGCCTGGTCGCGGCCGTCCGCGACGCGGTGGCGGCCGCGGAACCGGTAGGGCGTTCCTGACGACCCGCGCCGAGACGCGCGGTGCCGCCCACGTTCGGTTGCCGACGGCGTGCGTTTGCTGTCCTCACTGAGGCCGAACCGCACGTGCAGCCGGGTCAGCGAGCGGGGCGCCCACCAGTTCGTCCGGCCGAGAAGATGCATAAATGCAGGCACCAGAACCGTCCGCACCAGGGTGGCGTCTGTCAGTACCGCCAGGGTGAGCCCGACGCCGAACATCCGCATAAAGGACACCTGCGCGGCGATCAGCGCGG
>NZ_JBYCLB010000512.1:0-6672 GCF_057473705.1 Mycobacterium sp. TH-M15
GGTCCACCTCGTAGACGGTGCTGCCGGCCGGCCAGGGCAGCCGGTACGGCCGCGAGTCCAGTCCGGCGGCCAGGATGACCGCCTGCCGTACCCCGGCGCCGGTCGAGTCGGCGAAGAAGTCGTCGAAGAACCGGGTGCGCACCGCCAGCGAGGCCACCATCTGGCGCACCTGGCCCGCCCGCTCGTCGGGCAGGTCGGCCGGGGCGACCCGCCCGTCCACCAGCCGGGTGAAGAAGTCGATGCCGACCGCGCGCACCAGCGGCGCCGCGTACGGATCGTCGATGATGGCGCCCGGCTCGGCGGTGGCCAGGGCTCGCGCCGCGGCCACCATGGTGGCGGTGGCGCCCACGCTGGACGCCAGGTCCCAGCTGTCGTTTTCGGTGCGCGCCACGGTGCTACGCCCGGCCGTTGCGGATGCCGACGGCGTACTGCATCCGGGCGAAGCCGGTCTCGTCGTCGACCGGTGTCAGCCCGTGGCTGGTGAGTAGCTCGTTGACGGTGCGGCTGCTGACCTGCCAGCCGTGGCCGGTGAGGTAGCCGATCGCCTCGTTGCGGTCGCCGAAGTAGATCAGGTCGGACATGTCCAGCTCGAAGCCGTGCTCGCGCAGCCGGTCGGCGGTGCGCTGCATCTCGGCGCGCATCTTCTCCTGGTCGGCGGGTGGCAGGTTCGGCACGTTCTCCACGGCGACCCGGCTGCCCGGCGCCGACAGGGCGGTGATGTCGTCGAGCAGCCGGTCCTGGGCATCCGGCGGCAGATAGCCGAGCAGTCCCTCGGCGCTCCACGCCGTTGCCGCGGCCGGGTCGAAGCCGGCGGCCCGCAGCGTCGCGGGCCAGTCGTCGCGCAGGTCGACGGCGACGGGACGCCGTTCGGCGGTCGGGTCGAAACCGAGCCCGGCCAGCGTGCGGGTCTTGAACTCGATCACCTGCGGCTGGTCGATTTCGTAGACGACGGTGCCGGCGGGCCAGGCCAGTCGGTAGGCGCGGGCGTCCAGCCCGGACGCCAGGATCACCGCCTGTCGAACGCCGGCGTCGGCCGCGTCCAGGAAGAAGTGGTCGAAGAAATCGGTCCGCACCGCCATGTTGTCGGCCATCCGGGTCATCCCGCTCGGCCCGTCGCCGTCGAAGGCGGCCGGATCGAGCTCACCGCTGGCCAACCGGGTGAAGATGTCCACGCCGACCGCGCGGACCAGCGGCTCGGCGAACGGGTCATGGATCAGCGGCCCGTCCGGCCCGTCGTCTCGGCTGGCTATCGCGCGTGCCGCGGCCACCGCGGTGGCCGTCGCGCCCACGCTGGAGGCCAGATCCCAGGTGTCGTTGTCGGTGCGTGCCATGGTGAACTCCTCCGTCGGTCCGGGCCGGTGACCCTCTGATAATTAGCCAGTATAACTTGTTGGGTCGTGCTACGCCCAGCGGCACCCCGGACCCACGCGGGTAGCTGTTAGTCTCATAGACTGCTGGACACGTCTTAGACGCGAGGGGCCGCCGATTCTGGCCTGCGGGTCGACGCGAACCACCGGACTGAAGACGCTGGCCAAACCAGCCCATCGGCACGCCGTGACCAGCACTCGGCTGCGCAGGAGGAGAAGAGTGTTCTCGGCTTTCATCTCGTCACTGCGAACGGTCGACCTGAGGCGAAAGATTCTGTTCACCATCGGCATGATCGTGCTGTATCGCCTGGGCGCCTCCATCCCGTCACCGGGTGTCGACTACCAGAATGTGCAGCAATGCATCAAGCAGGTCAGCGGCGGCGACTCGGCACAGGTCTACTCGCTGATCAACCTGTTCTCCGGTGGCGCGCTGCTGCAGTTGACGGTCTTCGCCATCGGGGTGATGCCGTACATCACCGCGAGCATCATCGTGCAGCTGCTCACCGTGGTCATCCCGCGCTTCGAGGAGCTGCGCAAGGAAGGCCAGTCCGGCCAGAACAAGATGACGCAGTACACCCGCTACCTCACGGTCGCGCTGGCGGTGCTGCAGGCGACCAGCATTGTGGCGCTGGCCGCCAACGGCGGACTGCTGAAAGACTGCACGCTGCGGCACGACATCATCGCCGACTCGAGCATCTTCACCCTGATCGTCATCGTGCTGGTGATGACCGCGGGCGCCATCCTGGTGATGTGGATGGGCGAGCTGATCACCGAACGCGGCATCGGCAACGGCATGTCACTGCTGATCTTCGTCGGCATCGCCGCCCGGCTCCCGATCGAGGGCAAGTCCATCCTGGACAGCCGTGGCGGCATGATCTTCACCGCGGTCTGCCTGGCCACCCTGCTGATCATCGTCGGTGTGGTCTTCGTCGAGCAGGGCCAGCGCCGGATCCCGGTGCAGTACGCCAAACGGATGGTCGGCCGGCGGATGTACGGCGGCACCTCGACGTATCTGCCGCTCAAGGTCAACCAGGCCGGTGTGATCCCGGTCATCTTCGCGTCGTCGCTGATCTACATCCCGCAGCTGATCACCACGCTGATCCGCAGCGGCAGCAGCAGCCCGGGCACCAGCTGGTGGGACAAGGTGGTCAGCACCTACCTGTCCGACCCGTCCAACCTGGTCTACATCGCCGCCTACTTCGGGCTGATCATCTTCTTCACCTACTTCTACGTCTCGATCACCTTCAACCCCGACGAGCGGGCCGACGAGATGAAGAAGTTCGGCGGCTTCATCCCGGGTATCCGGCCGGGCCGCCCGACCGCCGACTACCTGCGCCTGGTGCTGAACCGGATCACCCTGCCCGGCTCGATCTACCTGGGCCTGATCTCGGTGCTGCCGAACCTGTTCCTGCACATCGGCAATACCGGAACGGTGCAGAACCTGCCGTTCGGCGGGACCGCGGTGCTGATCATGATCGGCGTCGCGCTGGATACCGTCAAACAGATCGAAAGTCAGCTCATGCAGCGCAATTACGAGGGATTCCTCAAGTGAGAGTGGTATTGCTCGGACCGCCCGGTGCCGGAAAGGGCACCCAGGCCGTCAAGCTGGCCGAGAAGCTGGGCGTCCCGCCGATCTCTACCGGCGACCTGTTCCGCAGCAACATCTCCGCCGGCACCGAGCTGGGCCGCCAGGCCAAGCAGTTCCTCGACGCCGGCGACCTGGTACCGGCCGAGCTGACCAACGCGCTGGTCGCCGACCGGATCGATCAGGCCGACGCCGGCAAGGGCTTCATCCTGGACGGCTACCCGCGCTCGGTGGAACAGGCCCAGGCGCTGCACGACATGCTGGACACCCGCAACACCCACCTGGACGCGGTGCTCGAGCTGCGGGTCAGCGAGCAGGAGCTGCTCAAGCGGCTCAGCGAACGCGGCCGGGCCGACGACACCGCCGAGGTGATCCACAACCGGATGAGCGTGTACCGCGAGGAGACCGCGCCGCTGCTGGACTACTACCAGCACGAGCACGATCTGCACGTGGTGGACGCGCTCGGCACGGTCGACGAGGTATTCGCCCGCCTGATACAGGCGGTGGGGCAGTAGGTGATCGGCCTGCCGATGCGACGCAGCCGCAAGGTGGTGCCGCAACGCAGCCCGGCCGAGCTCGACGCCATGGCCGCCGCCGGCGCGGTGGTGGCGGCCGCGCTTTCCGCGGTGCGGCAGGCCGCCGTCGCCGGGCTCACCACGCTGCAGCTGGACGAGATCGCCGAATCGGTGATCCGCGAGGCGGGCGCGGTCCCGTCGTTCCTCGGTTACCACGGCTTCCCGGCGTCGATCTGCTCGTCGGTGAACGAGAAGGTGGTGCACGGCATCCCCTCGGCCGACGACGTGCTGGCCGTCGGCGATCTGGTCTCGATCGACTGCGGCGCGATTCTGGACGGCTGGCACGGCGATTCGGCGATCACCTTCGGGGTGGGGAAGCTGACGACGAGCGATGAACTCTTGTCGGCGGCGACCCGGCAGGCGATGGAGGCCGGGATCGCGGCGATGCTGCCCGGCAACCGGCTCGGTGACGTGTCGCACGCCATCGAATCGGGTGTCCGCGCGGCCGAGGCCCGCCACGGCCGGCGGTTCGGCATCGTCGCCGGCTACGGCGGGCACGGCATCGGCCGCCAGATGCACATGGACCCGTTCCTGCCCAACGAGGGGCCGGCCGACTGGGGGCCGTTGCTCGCGGCCGGGTCGGTGCTGGCCATCGAGCCGATGCTGACCCTGGGCACCACCGACACCGACGTCCTGGACGACCGGTGGACGGTGGTCACCACCGACGGCTCCCGGTCCGCACACTGGGAGCACACGGTGGCGGTCACCGAGGACGGACCGCGGATTCTGACGGCGGCCCGACCCCGGTGAGCCCCGACCCGATCGCGGTGGCTCGGGCCAACTGGGAGCGGGCCGGCTGGGGTGCGGTCGCCGACGGGATGGTGGCGGTCACCTCGGTGATGCGCGCCCACCAGATTCTGCTGGCCCGGGTCGAGGCGGCGCTGCGCCGCTACCAGCTGAGCTTCTCCCGGTTCGAGCTGCTGCGGCTGCTGGCGTTCAGCCGCACCGGCGCGCTGCCGATCGGTCGCGCTTCCGACCTGCTGCAGGTGCACGTCACCAGCGTCACGCACGCGATCCGGCGGCTGGAGGCCGCCGGGCTGGTGGAGCGCCGCCCGCATCCCACCGACGGCCGCACCACCCTGGTGGCGCTCACCGAGTCGGGCCGCTCGACGGTGGAGCAGGCCACCGCCACCCTCAACGACGAGGTCTTCGCCGACATCGGCATGTCGGCGCGCGAGTCGCGGGCGCTGTCGGCCGCGATCGAGACGCTGCGGCACCGGTCGGGTGATTTCTGAGCGGCCGCAGCGCCGCTAGCGCCGGTCGCGCCGCAGGTAGTGGCAGGCCATGTCGATCAGCACCGCCCGCTCGGCCTGCCAGTCGACCGGCAGGCCGATGCTCATCTGGGCCAGGACCATGCCGCGCAGCGCCGCCCAGATCACCTCGGCGACGCCGTCATCGGCCGGATCGTCGGAGATCAGCCGGCCGAGCCGGCCGATCGCGGTGTTCATCTCCAGCAGGTGGCTTCGCGACCGCGTGCCCAGCGCGCCGCGGCTGGCCCGCAGGATCTCGAACGCGGCCAGCGAGGTGGGGCTGGAGTAGCAGCGCCAGGCGGCGTCGATCACCCTGGCCACCCGCTCCGGCGGCGCCAGGTCGGCGACGTCGACCGCCGAGAGGCTGTCCAGCAATTCGTCCACCCCGGCGTCGACCACCGCCATCAACAGCCCGCTGCGGTCACCGAAATGGTACTGGATGACGCCCCAGGTCACACCGGCCCGTTCGGCGACGTGCTTGGCGGTCGCCGCACCGAAGCCTTCGTCCAGGACGCAGCGCACCGTCTCGGCGATGATCGCCGCGCGGGTGTCGTCACCGCGCTTGCGTGGGGCGCTGGTGCGTCGAGCGGGGGCAGCGTGGCCTGGCGAATCTGACATTGTTGACTTTATAACATAGATGACTTTATGTTCGATTGCATGACCGAACCGACCAGCCGGTACGCGGCCCTGTCCCGCGCCGAACTCGCCGTCCTGGTGCCCGAGCTGCTGTTGATCGGCCACCTGATCGACCGCGCCGGCATGGCGTGGTGCATCAAGGAATTCGGACGCGAGGCCATGCTGCAGATCGCGATCGAGGAGTGGTCGGGGGCCAGCCCGATCTACACCCGGCGCATGCAGCGGGCGCTGGGCTTCGTCGGCGACGACGTGCCGACGATCTTCAAGGGCATGCAGTTCGACATCGGCTCACCGCCGCAGTTCATGGACTTCCGATTCACCCTCTATGACCGCTGGCACGGCGAGTTCCAGACCGCCAGCTGCGGTGCACTGCTCGACGTGGAGCCGCTGGGGGAGTCCTACGTCTTCGGTATGTGCCACACCATCGAGGACCCGACCTTCGACGCCACCGCGGTGGCGACCAACGTGCACGCCCAGTGCCGGCCGATCCACCGTCCGCCGCGCATCCCGGCCGACCGTAAGCCGCACTGCTGCTGGAGCGTGCGCATCGACCCGGCCCACCCGCCGGTGCAGGAGATCCCGGCGCTGGCGGTGGTCCGGGCGACCCGGGCCGCCACCTGGACGCTCGACGACATCGGTCCGGCCGACGAGGGCCAGGCGGATTACTCCGGGCCGCTGCTGTCGGACGTCGACTTCACCGCGTTCAGCCACTCGGCGCTGGTGCGCATCGCCGACGAGGTCTGCCTGCAGATGCACCTGCTCTACCTGTCCTTTGCGCTGGCGGTCCGCACGCATGCCGGCGACGACGCCGCGCTGGTCCGCGACGTGTGTACCCGACAGCTGACCGGGCTGGCCGGGCTGGCCGCCGACCGGATTCGGTGTGCCCTGGATTTGCCGGCCGACGTCGACGGGGCTCACCGCGTGCTCGAGCTGCACCCGCTGATCAACCCGAGCGGCTACGTGCGGGCCGAGACGGCGGGGAACACGCTGATCGTGCACCGCTCGCCGGCCCACACCGACGGCGCCTGGATCGGGCTGTGCTCACCGCAGTCGGTGGCGCCGCTGCAGGCGGTCGCCACCGCGGTGAATCCCCGGCTGATCGTGACGGTCGAGGGCACCGACACCGACTGGACCGCGACGCTGGCCGAGACGGACGCCACCGCCGACGAGGCGATGGAGGTGGCGACCACCAAGGTCAGCAAGGGCTCGACCTTCCGGTTCACCCCTCGCAAGTCGGTGCCGATCCCGTTCCAGCCGTC
>NZ_JBYCLB010000513.1:0-3287 GCF_057473705.1 Mycobacterium sp. TH-M15
GCCGCGCTGCGCTAGCGTGGCGGGGTATCGCCAATCACACACGCGGGAGCGCAGCCGAGTGCGCTGAGAGGACGGCCGAAGCCGTCGACCGTATGAACCTGACCGGGTAATGCCGGCGTAGGGAGGAACGACCAATGACCGATCTCGCGGCTGAGCCGAACGTCACCACCGGCCCCATCCGGTACAGCATCAAGCACTACCAGGAGCTGGATGGCGGCGCGAAGGTGCCGTGGCGGCGGGTGAACCTGACCACCGGTGAGCACTTCGACCTCTACGACACCTCCGGGCCCTACACCGACGAGAACGCCGTCATCGACCTGAACGCCGGGTTGCCGGCCCGGCCGGGGGTGGTCCGTGACCGCGGCACCCAGCTACAGCGAGCCCGGGCCGGGGAGATCACCGCCGAGGCGGCGTTCAGCGCCGCCCGGGAGGGCATGCCCGCCGAGTTGGTCCGCGACGAGGTCGCGGCCGGCCGCGCGGTGATCCCGGCCAACCACAACCACCCCGAGCTGGAGCCGATGATCATCGGTAAGGCATTCAAGGTGAAGATCAACGCCAACATCGGCAACTCCGCGGTCACCTCCTCGATCGCCGAGGAGGTCGACAAGATGGTGTGGGCCACCCGCTGGGGTGCCGACACCATCATGGACCTGTCCACCGGCAAAGACATCCACGAGACCCGGGAGTGGATTCTGCGCAACTCCCCCGTCCCGGTCGGCACCGTCCCGATCTACCAGGCGCTGGAGAAGGTCGACGGCGACCCGACCAAGCTGACCTGGGAGATCTACCGCGACACCGTGATCGAGCAGTGCGAGCAGGGCGTGGACTACATGACCGTGCACGCCGGGGTGCTGCTGCGCTATGTCCCGCTCACCGCCGCGCGGGTCACCGGCATCGTCAGCCGCGGCGGGGCGATCATGGCGGCCTGGTGCCTGTCCCGGCACCAGGAGTCGTTCCTGTACACCCATTTCCAGGAACTCGCCGACATTCTGGCCCGCTACGACGTCACCTTCTCGCTCGGTGACGGGCTGCGGCCGGGCAGCATCGCCGACGCCAACGACGAGGCCCAGTTCGCCGAGCTGCGCACCCTGGGCGAGCTGACCAAGATCGCCAAGGCCCGCGGCGCGCAGGTGATGATCGAAGGCCCCGGCCACGTGCCGTACCACAAGATCGTCGAGAACGTGCGGCTCGAGGAGGAGCTCTGCGAGCAGGCGCCGTTCTACACCCTCGGGCCGCTGACCACCGACATCGCCCCGGCCTACGACCACATCACCTCGGCGATCGGCGCGGCGAACATCGCCCAGGCCGGCACCGCGATGCTGTGTTACGTCACCCCCAAAGAGCACCTGGGCCTGCCGGATCGTGACGACGTCAAGGCCGGGGTGATCGCCTACAAGATCGCCGCGCACACCGCCGACCTGGCCAAGGGCCACCCGCACGCCCAGCAACGCGACGACGCGCTGTCCCGGGCCCGGTTCGACTTCCGCTGGCACGACCAGTTCGCCCTCTCCTTGGACCCCGACACCGCAAGGAGCTATCACGATGAGACGCTGCCCGCCGAACCGGCGAAGTCTGCCCATTTCTGCTCGATGTGCGGACCGAAGTTCTGCTCGATGCGGATCAGCCAGGATGTGCGCGACTACGCCGAGCAAGGCATGGCGGAGAAATCGGCCGAGTTCGCCGAACACGGCAATCGGGTGTATCTACCGATCAGCTGACCGGGTAATGCCGGCGTAGGGAGGAATGGCCATGACCGATCGCGTCACCCCGGGCGATTCCGACGGCAACGCGCTGCAAAACCCCGTCCGCTAGTGGATTTCCTGCCGTTGGCCGCGCCGGCGGCGACGCCCGCGCGGGTGCTGACCATCGCCGGGTCGGATTCCGGTGGCGGCGCCGGCATCCAGGCCGACCTGCGCACTTTTGCCCTGCTCGGGCTGCACGGCTGTGTCGCGGTGACCGCGGTGACGGTGCAGAACACCGTGGGCGTCCAGCGTTTCCACGAGATCCCGGCCGATGATGTGATCGGCCAGATGCAGGCCGTGGTCGGCGACATCGGCATCCAGGCGGCCAAGACCGGGATGCTGGCGTCGGCGGCGATCATCGCCGCGGTCGCCGACACCTGGCAGCGGGTAGCGCCGGAGGTGCCGCTGGTGGTGGACCCGGTCTGCGCGTCCATGCACGGCGACCCGCTGTTGCCGGCGTCGGCGCTGGACACGCTGCGCCGGCGACTGTTTCCGGTGGCCACCCTGGTGACCCCGAACCTCGACGAGGTGCGCCTGCTGGTCGGTGTCGACGTGGTGGACGCCGAGACCCAGCGGACGGCGGCGCGGGCGCTGCACGCGCTGGGCCCGCGCTGGGTGCTGGTCAAGGGCGGGCATCTGCGGTCTGCGACCGACAGCCCGGATCTGCTCTACGACGGGGAGCGGTTCCACTCCTTCGACGCGCCGCGGCTCGACACCGGCGACGACCACGGCGCCGGCGACACCCTGGCCGCCGCGACGGCCTGCGCCCTGGCGCACGGCCGCACCGTTCCGGACGCGGTCGGCTTCGGCAAGCAGTGGGTGACCGAGTGCCTGCGCGCGGCCTATCCGCTGGGCCACGGGCACGGCCCGGTGTCGCCGCTGTTCCGGCTGGCGCGATGAGGCGCGACGACCGGGGACTGGCCGACATCGCCGGTGTCGCCCACCGGCCGGCCGGCACCCCGGCCGGCGTGGTGGTGCTGACCCACGGTGCCGGCGGCAGCCGGGAATCGCCGCTGCTGCAGCGGGTCTGCGACGAATGGGCCCGACGCGGCTGGCTGGCGATCCGGTATGACCTGCCCTACCGGCGGCGTCGGCCGAAGGGGCCGCCGTCCGGCTCCGGGGCCGGCGACCGGGCCGGGATCGTCGAGGCGATCGGCTACGCCCGCGGGTGTGCCGACGGTCCGCTGATCGCCGGCGGGCACTCCTACGGCGGCCGGCAGACGTCGATGGTGGTCGCCGACCCGGCCGACGGCGGCACCGCGCCGGATCTGCTGGCGCTCTTCTCCTACCCGGTGCATCCACCCGGCAAACCGGACCAAGCCCGCACCGAACACCTGCCCCGCATCGCGGTGCCGACGGTCTTCACCCACGGCACCGCCGACCCGTTCGGCAGCCCGGCCGAGGTGCGCGCCGCCGCCGCGCTGGTCCCCGCGCCCACCGCGGTCGTCGAGGTCACCGGCGCCCGCCACGACCTGGCCTCGACCCGGCTGGAGGTGCCGGCACTCGCCGTCGACGCCGCGGTGCGGCTGCTAGGTTTGCCGTCAT
>NZ_JBYCLB010000514.1:0-3741 GCF_057473705.1 Mycobacterium sp. TH-M15
AAGCAGATTCCGGCCCGCAGCGCCGAGTAGCCGAGCACGTCCTGAACCAGCAGGCCGATCATCACGCTGACGGTGAGCATCACCCCGCCGGCCAGGAAGTACGCGACGAACGTCGCCACCCGGCTGCGGTCGTCGAAGACCCCGAACGGCACCAGCGGGTTCTCCGCGGTTCGTTCGACGGCCAGGAACCCGATCAGACACAGCACGGCGGTGACCGCGGCGCCGACCACCCAGTGGCTGAGCCAGCCCTGCGGCGGGCCCTGGGTGAAGACCAGCACCGCGGCGGTGCAGCCGGCGGCGGCCAGCAGTGCACCCGGGATGTCGAGTCGGTGCCGTTCGGTGTAGGTCTCGGCAAGCCGGGCCAGCGCGATCACGATGATCACGATGCCGATCGGGATGTTGATCAGGAACGCCAGCCGCCAGGACACCACCGTCAGCGCACCGCCGAGGATCAGGCCGAGCACCGAGCCGAGGCCCTGCATGGCCGCCGACACCGCCATCGCCTGGTTGCGGGCCCGCCCGACGGTGTAGGTGGTGGCGATCAACGCCAGGCCGGTGGGGGCGGCCACCGCGGCCCCGGTCCCCTGCACCGCCCGGGCGACGATCAGCGTGGCCGGATCGGTGGCCACCCCGCAGACCAGCGAGGCGATGGTGAACACCCCGACGCCGGCGACGAACGCCCGCTTCTGCCCGATGGCGTCCCCGACCCGGCCGCCGATCAGCAGCAGGCCACCGAAGGCCAGCACGTAAGCGGTGATCACCCAGCTCTTCGCGGCATCGGAGAGGCCGAGGTCCGCCTGCATCCGGGGCAGCGCGACGATGACGATGGTGCCGTCCAGGGTGGACATCAGCTGCATGCCGGTGATCGCCACGATCGCTACGCCGAGCACGCTGGTGGACAGCCCCGGGCCGGTCGGCGCAGACCTGCCCGCCGTGGCCATGGGATGACAGCCTACCTATAGGCCAGCCAGGCATCGATGGCCGCCAGCCCCTGAGCGATCGACGCGGCCGGCCAGCTCCGCGAAGGTTCCGCCCGCAGCGCACCGTCGAGGTTCAGGTGCAGCTGCCCCTTCGGCAGTCGAGGTCCCGGGCCTGACCGAGGCCATGAAAGTCGGCCCGCCTGCTGGCTCCTACAGGTTCCCGGCGCCGAACGCGTCCTGGGCTTCCTGAGCGTGCGCCACCTGCTTGGCGGAGTAGCCGATCAGCAACGCGACGCCGCCGACGATTACCGCCACTCCGGCGATCCACAGCAGGCCGTAGGTGTAGCCCTGGTCCAGCGCATGCAGCTGGGCGTGGTCCATGTTCTTCACCGGGCCGTTGATCCCGCCCAGGAACAGCGTGCGGGAGGTGATCACGGCCTGGATGACCGCCAGCACCACCGGGCCACCCAGGTTCTGCAACATCAGCGCGATCGCCGAGGTGGGGCCGATCTGGTCGAAGCCGACGCCGGCGATCGCCGCCAGCGCCAACGGGACGATGATCAGGCCGATGCCGATGCCGCCCACCACGATCGGCACCACCAGGTTCGGGAAGTACGCGATGTCCGCGTTCAGCGTCGAGCCGTACAGCATCGCGCCGAGCACCAGGATCCCGCCGGCGATCACCATCGCCCGCGGCGGGAAGAACCGCACCAGCTGGGAAGCGGCGCCCAGCCCGATGCCCATCGCGATCGCGAACGGGATGAAGCCGACGCCGGCCTTCAGGGCGCTGTAGCCCATGATGTCCTGCACGTACAGGCCGATGACCACGGTCAGGGTGAACATCACCCCACCGGCCAGGAAGATGGCCGCGAAGGTGGCCAGCCGGTTGCGGTCGAAGAACAGGTTGAGCGGCACCACCGGGTGCTCCGCGGTGCGCTCCACGATGGCGAACGCCACGAACGCGACGGCGGCCACCGCGCCGGAGCCGATGGTCAGGGCGGAGACCCAGCCCTTCTCCGGGCCGAGCGAGAACGCGAGCACCGCTCCGCTGCAGGCCAGGGTGGCCAGCATCGCGCCGGTCGCGTCCAGCTTCATCCGCTCTCGCTGTGTCTCCCGCAGCGCGGCGCCGGCCAGATAGATCATCAGCAACCCGACCGGCAGGTTCACCACGAAGGCCAGCCGCCAGGACAGCTCGGTCAGCGCACCGCCGACCACCAGACCCATCACCGAGCCGACGCCGGTCATCGCCCCGTACACCGCCATCGCGGCGTTGCGTGACGGCCCCTTCGGGAAGGTGGTCGCGACCAGCGCCAGGCCGGTCGGCGAGGCGATCGCGGCGCCGACCCCCTGCAGCAACCGGGCGATCACCAATGTCGGGGCGTCCCAGGCGATCCCGCACAACACCGACGCGATGGTGAACAGTCCGATGCCGGCGATGAAGGTGCGTTTGCGGCCGATGGTGTCGCCCAGCCGGCCACCGAGCAGCATCAACCCGCCGAAGGTCAGCACATAGGCGGTGATCACCCAGCTGCGGCCGCCGTCGGAGAGGCCGAGATCGTTCTGAATCTTAGGAAGCGCGACAATCGCGATGGTGCCGTCCATCGTCGCCATCAGCTGCATGCCGCCGATCGCGATGACCGCTGCGACGAACCGGCGGGCCGGCAGCCAGGCCGGGGCATATCTGCTGGTCGAGGCGGGTGCCGCTGGCTTTCTTGGCCGGGGAAGTACCGGTTCGGCGACGTCTGCCAGCCATACCGGAGGCGCCGGTCGCGCGTCGTTGAGAGCGGTCATGGACAGCTACTCTACAGTAAGATTAAGAGTTGTCTAAAGCCCCAAACCGGCTGAGCCCCACAACGGCCCCGATAACGATGATCGCCGGTGGTCGGATGCCCTCTTCGCGAATTTTCTCCGGCACGTCGCCGAGCGTGGCGCGCAGCGTCCGCTGTGCGTCGGTGGTGCCGTGCTGAACCACCAGCACCGGCGTATCCGCAGGCCTGCCGCCTTTTCGCAGCACCTCGCTGAACTGCTCGATGCGTTCGACGCCCATCAGCAAGACGATCGTTCCGGTCATCGCGGCCAGCGCATCCCAATTCACTAACGATTCGGGATCGCCGGGCGGGACATGCCCGCTGACCACCACGAACTCGTGGTTCACCCCCCGGTGGGTGACCGGGACACCGGCCACGGCGGGTACCGCTATGGCACTGGTCACACCGGGAACCACGGTGACCGGGATGTCGGCGTCGGCGCAGGCCAGCACCTCCTCGTAGCCGCGGGCGAAGACGAACGGGTCGCCGCCCTTGAGCCGCACCACGAACTTGCCCGCCTTGGCCCGGTCGATCATCAGCGCGTTGATCGCGTCCTGGGCCATCGCACGGCCGTAGGGGATCTTGGCGGCGTCGATGACCTCGACGTGCGAGCCCAGGTCGGCGAGGAGCTCGGCCGGGGCGAGCCGGTCGGCCACCACCACGTCGGCCTGGGCCAGCAACCGGCGGCCACGCACGGTGATCAGCTCGGGGTCGCCGGGGCCGCCTCCGACCAGCGCCACCGCCGGCCGGGTCACCTCGGCGGTCTCCGCGGCGATCACCCCGGACTGCAGCGCCTCCCGGATCGCCGAGCGCAGCGCCGCCGACCGGCGGTGTGCGCCCCCGGCGAGCACCCCCACCGACAGGCCCTCGTAGCCGAAGGTCGCCGGGGTCACCGCGCTGCCCCGCACCGCCGCGTCGGCACGGACGCAGAAGATCCGCCGCCGGTCCGCCTCGGCCAGCACCGCGACGTTGACGTCGACGTCGTCGGTGGCGGCCAGCGCGTACCAGGCGTC
>NZ_JBYCLB010000515.1:0-2942 GCF_057473705.1 Mycobacterium sp. TH-M15
TCGGTGCCGCGCGAGCAGGTGGAGTCGGCGGGGTGTCAGCACATCGACGTCACCTCGACGCTGGCCGGCACCTACGCCACCTTTGTCGGCCTCAAGGATCCGGGCGGCAAAGAGCTGCGCAGCGGCTACCCCGACCCCAATCTGCGCCCGCAGGTCGTCGGGGTGTTCACCGACCTGATCGGTCCCGCACCGCCGGGGCTGAGGATGTCGGCCACTATCGACACCCGATTCTCCACCACCCCAACCACATTGAAGCTCGTCGCGATGGTCGGGGCGATGCTGGCAACGATCATCGCGCTGATCGCGTTGTGGCGCCTGGACCAGTTGGACGGTCATGGCTCAGGTGCCCGGCTCCTCCTCCGGCCGTTCCGGCCCGCATCGTCACCGGGCGGGATGCGCCGGTGGATACCGGCGAACTGGCGGACCTTCACCCTTACCGACGCGACGGTGATCACCGGGTTCGTGCTCTGGTGGGTGATCGGGGCGAACTCCTCGGACGACGGTTACATCCTGGGCATGGCCCGCGTCGCCGACCGGGCCGGCTACATGTCCAACTATTTCCGCTGGTTCGGCAGCCCGGAGGACCCGTTCGGCTGGTATTACAACCTGCTGGCGTTGATGACCCACGTCAGCGACTCCAGCCTGTGGATTCGCCTTCCCGACTTGCTCGCCGGGATCGTCTGCTGGCTGCTGCTCTCCAAAGAGGTGCTGCCCCGCCTCGGCCCGGCGGTGACCAGGAGCAAGGCCGCCAACTGGGCGGCCGGCCTGGTACTGCTGACCGCGTGGATGCCGTTCGACAACGGCCTTCGGCCAGAGCCCATCATCGCGGTCGGTTCGCTGATCACCTATGTGCTGATCGAGCGGTCGATGCGCTACAGCCGGTTGACCCCCGCCGCGCTGGCCGTGGTCACCGCGGCGTTCACCCTGGGCGTGCAGCCCACCGGGCTGATCGCGGTGGCGGCGCTGGTGGCCGGCGGCCGGCCGATCCTGCGAATCTTCGTGCGACGTCACCGCGTGGTCGGCACCTGGCCGCTGGTCGCGCCGATGCTGGCGGCCGGGACGGTGATCCTGACCGTGGTGTTCGCCGACCAAACGCTGTCAACGGACCTGGAAGCCATCAGGATTCGCACCGCGATCGGGCCCAGCCAGGCCTGGTACACCGAGAACCTGCGCTACTACTACCTGTTCCTGCCCACCGTCGACGGTTCGCTGTCGCGCCGCTTCGGCTTCCTGATCACCGCGCTGTGCCTGTTTACCGCAGTGTTCATCATGTTGCGCCGCAAGCGAGTTCCGGGTGTGGCCCGCGGTCCGGCGTGGCGACTGATGGGTGTCATCTTCGGCACGATGTTCTTCCTGATGTTCACCCCGACCAAGTGGGTGCACCACTTCGGGTTGTTCGCCGCGGTGGGCGCGGCGATGGCCGCGTTGACGACGGTGCTGGTGTCGCCGGCGGTGCTGCGCTGGTCGCGCAACCGGATGGCGTTCCTGGCGGCGGTGCTGTTCGTGCTGGCACTGTGCTTCGCCACCACAAACGGCTGGTGGTACGTGTCCAGCTACGGCGTGCCGTTCAACGCCTCGATGCCGAAGATCGCCGGCATCAGCATCAACACAATGTTTTTCGCGCTGTTCGTGCTGATTGCGCTGTACGCGGCCTGGTTGCACTTCGCTTCCCACGACCGCGGCGAGGGTGGACTGGCTCGGGCCCTGACCGCGGCGCCCATCCCGCTGGCGGCGGGTTTCATGGCGCTGGTGTTCATCGCGTCGATGTCGATCGGCATCGTCCGGCAGTACCCCACCTTCTCCAACGGCTCGTCGAACATTCGGGCCTTTGCCGGCGGCTGCGGGCTGGCCGACGACGTTCTCGTCGAGCCCGACCCCAACGCCGGGTTCATGCCAGCCCGGCCCGGAGATTACGGATCGCTGGGACCGCTGGGCGGGATGAACCCGGTTGGCTTCAGCCCCAACGGAATACCGGACCACACCGTCGCCGAGGCGGTAGTGATGCACCCCAACCAACCCGGCACCGACTACGACTGGGACGCACCGGCCAAGTTGAAGACGGCCGGCATCAACGGCTCGACGGTTCCGCTACCGTATGGCCTTGACCCGCACCGCGTTCCGGTGCTCGGTAGCTACACGACCGAGGCTCAGCAGCAGAGCAAGCTGACTTCGGCGTGGTATCAGCTGCCGCCCGCCGACGACGGCCACCCGCTGGTGGTGGTGACCGCGGCGGGCAAGATCGCCGGCAACAGCGTGCTGCACCACTACACCGACGGTCAGACCGTGGTGCTGGAGTACGGCAGGCCCGGGCCGGGCGGTGACGTGATGCCGGCCGGGCGGCTGGTGCCCGACGACCTCTACGGCGAGCAGCCCAAGGCCTGGCGCAACCTGCGGTACCCACGAGCGAAGATTCCCGCGGACGCCGTCGCCGTCCGGGTGGTGGCCGAAGACCTGTCGCTGACGCCGGAAGACTGGATCGCGGTGACCCCGCCGCGGGTGCCCGAACTGCGCTCGTTGCAGGAGTATGTCGGGTCGACGCAGCCGGTGCTGCTGGACTGGGCGGTCGGCCTGGCATTCCCCTGCCAGCAGCCGATGCTGCACTCGAACGGCGTCACCGACATCCCCAAGTTTCGCATCACGCCGGATTACCTGGCCAAGAAGATGGACACCGACACCTGGGAGGACGGGGTCAACGGTGGCCTGCTCGGCATTACCGACCTGCTGCTGCGCGCCCACGTGATGGCGACGTATCTGTCCCACGACTGGGCCCGTGACTGGGGTTCGCTGCGCAAGTTCGACACGCTGGTCGACGCGCCGCCCGCCGAGTTGACCCTCGGCACCGCGACCCATTTCGGTTGGTGGTCGCCGGGCAAGATCCGGATCAAGCCGTAAGGGCTGTCGCGCCGACTGTGTAGCTCGTGGCAGCGGAATGACGAAGTTTC
>NZ_JBYCLB010000516.1:0-3309 GCF_057473705.1 Mycobacterium sp. TH-M15
GTCCTCTTCTGCCAGAAGCTTTTCCGGGTGGTGGAACAGGTTGGTTCGGGGTTGGCCGTAGTCGAGATGGGGCGGCGGTACCCATTCGGTGTCGCCGCGCGCGTTCTTGCGGGTGGTCCACCCGCCGGGCCCGACCAGTGGGTGATCCGACGTGCACGCCAGGGTGAGCGTGTTGACGTCCGTGCGATGGGTGGTGGCCCAATCCTCGACGTGATGGGCTTCGGTCCAATAGCCGGGCCTGTCGCATCCTGGCCGGGTACACCCACGGTCCTTGGCGTACAGGACAATTCGTTGCCCGGGTGAGGCGAGTCGTTTCGTGTGCCACAGCGCGAGCGCTTTGCCCCCCTCGAAGAGGGCCAGATAGTGGTGGGCGTGGCGAGCCAGCCGGATCACGTCGCTCATGGGCAAGATGGTGCCGCCGCCGGTCAGCCCGTGTCCGGCGGCGGCCTCCAACTCGGCCAGCGTGGTGGTCACGATGATGGTGGCCGGTAATCCGTTGTGCCGGCCGAGGTCTCCGGATGCCAGCAGCGCTCTGAGCGCGGCGTTGAGCCCGTCGTGGTTGCGCTGGGCGGGGCTGCGGATGTCGCGCCGGCGGGCCTGCTCGTCGGCTTGGCCGTCGACGATGGGCGTCTGGTCCTCGGGGTTGCACATGCCCGGGGTCGCCGTCTTGGCCAGCACGGCCTCCAACGTGGCGCGGGATTCCGGTGTCAGCCAGGCGGTCAGCTTGGACATGCCGTCGACGTCTTGGCGGCCCAGCGTCAGGCCGCGGCGGCGGGCGCGGTCGCTGTCGGTGTAGGTGCCGTCGGGGTTGAGGTAGCCGTTGAGGCGCTCGGCCAGTTTGGCCAGATCGTCGGGTCGGTGGCGAGCGCCCAGCTCGGCGAGCTGGGCTTCGGCGCTCTCCCGGGTCCCCACGTCGACGGCGTCGGGCAGCTGGTGCAGGAAGCGGCGGATGACCCGCACCTGTCCGGAGCCCAGCTCGCCGCCGCGTTGCGCGGCGGCGGTGCCGGTCAACCGCGGCGGCAACGGTTCCCCCGAGAGGGCGCGGCGCGGCCCCAGGTCGCCGGCCTCGGCGACGCGCCGGGTGGCATCGCCGCGGGTGATGCGCAGCCGGTCGGCCAGCGCGTCGGGAAGGCCGGCGCCGAGCTCGTCGCGGGTGGCTCGTTCGGCGAGTTGGTTGATCAGCTGGTGGCCGGGGACGGGCAACCGTCGGGCGGCTTTCTCCAGCCGCGTCAGGATCCGCAACCGTTCGGGAGTGGTCAACGCGTCGAACGACAGCGCGCAGGCGCGGTCGAGGGCGGCGTCGAGCGCGTCGAGGACCGCGGCGACCTCTTCGCGACTACTCGAACTCATGTTCGAATACTATGTCGGGCCACCGACAACCGGTCGCCCCGAGACGCCGGACCCGAGACGCCGGCCGCACGGGTGGGTGCGTGGCCCGGTCCCGGCTGCCGGCTGCCCCACATAGTGTGCACGTTGTGTTGGTGCACACGGTCCGGGCGCGGCGCAGCGCCGAGGGGTTCCCGCGCGCCGAACACCTGGCCGCCAGGATCGCCGACGTCGCCACCGACCCGGTTCCGGTCGAACCCGACGTCGCGGCGATGGTGGCGAACCGGATCATCGACAACGCCGCGGTCAGCGCCGCGGCGGTGCTGCGCCGGCCCGTCACCGTGGCCCGCCGGCAGGCGCTGGCCCACCCCGTCGCGCACGGGGCAGCCGTGTTCGGTGTGGACGGCGCCTATTCGGCCGGATGGGCGGCCTGGGCCAACGGGGTCGCGGTGCGCGAGCTGGACTTTCACGACACCTTTCTGGCCGCCGAGTATGCCCATCCGGGCGACACCATCCCCCCGCTGGTGGCTGTTGCGCAGCAACTCGGGGTGTGCGGCGCCGACCTGATCCGCGGTGTGGCCACCGCCTACGAAATCCACATCGACCTGGCACGCGGAATCTGCCTGCACGAGCACAAGATCGACCACGTCGCCCATCTGGGCCCCGCGGTGGCCGCCGGGATCGGGGCCATGCTGGGCCTGGACGCCGACACCATCTATCAGGCGATCGGGCAGGCGCTGCACCTGTGCACCAGCACCCGCCAATCCCGCAAGGGCATGATCTCGAGCTGGAAGGCCTTCGCGCCGGCGCACGCCGGGAAGGTCGCCGTCGAAGCGGTGGACCGGGCGATGCGCGGGGAAGGATCGCCGGCGCCGATCTGGGAGGGCCAGGATGGGGTCATCGCCGGGCTGCTCGGCGGCCCGGACTGCGAATACCGGGTGCCGCTGCCGGCACCCGGCGAGCCCAAACGCGCCATCCTGGACAGCTACCCCAAGCAGCATGCGGCCGAGTACCACAGCCAGGCGCCGATCGACCTGGCCCGACGGCTGCGCGGCCGGCTCGGCGACCTCGGCCGGATCGAGGCGATCGTGCTGCACACCAGCCGGCACACCCACGTCGTGATCGGGACCGGGTCCGGGGACCCGCAGAAGTTCGACCCGGACGCGTCGCGGGAAACGCTCGACCACTCGCTGCCCTACATTTTCGCCGTCGCGCTGCAGGACGGCAGCTGGCACCACGAACGCTCCTACGCGCAAGAGCGCGCCCACCGGCCCGACACCGTGGAGCTGTGGCACAAGATCGGCACCGTCGAGGATCCGGAGTGGACCCGCCGCTATCACGCGGTCGATCCGGCCGAGCGGGCGTTCGGGGCGCGCGCGGAGGTGACGCTCGCCGACGGCGCGGTGATCGTCGACGAGCTGGCGGTGGCCGACGCGCACCCGCTGGGCGCCCGGCCCTTCGGGCGCCGGGAGTACGTGGAGAAATTCACCGAACTCGCCGGCGGCGTCGTGGGAGCCGCCGAGCAGCAACGATTCCTGTCCGCGGTGCAATCGCTGGCCGAGCTGCAGGCCGCGGAGCTGCGTGCGCTCAACGTAACGGTCGATCCGCGGGTGTTGCACACCGCACCGGTGACACCGCCGGGAATCTTCGGATAGCCGCCCCGGGCTCGCGTTCGGCCACGAATCTTTCCCCGAAGATGAACGCATCCGCCTAGAACACGTTCTAGTCTGTGAAACCATGGGATTTCTCAAGCCCGACCTGCCGCAGATCGACATCGCCGAGTGGAGCAAGGGCACCCGCAGCGAGAAGATCCGCCCGATGGCCCGGCACTGGGCCGAGGTGGGCTTCGGCACGCCCGTTGTGCTGCACCTGTTCTACGTCGTCAAAATCCTGCTCTACATCCTGTTCGGATGGCTTTTCGCGTTGGCCACCAACGGTATCCACGGGTTCACCGGTGTCGGGTCGTGGTGGTCGGAGCCGATC
>NZ_JBYCLB010000517.1:0-2340 GCF_057473705.1 Mycobacterium sp. TH-M15
GCCAGGGGGTGTCGCGGGGCGGCGAGTCCCGGCATCAGGCCGTAGCTGTCCAACAGCAGCACGGCGGCGACCCGCTCGGGCCGGCCCAGCACATGTCCGATCACCCCCCCCCCCCCCCCCAGCGACAGCCCACCGATCACATACCTTCCGGAGACGATGGCATCGACGAACTGCCCGACGTAGTCCAGCAGGCGCTGCTGGGTCACCCGCCACGCCGGTAGCGGGGCTGTGGCCGTGGTCCGGATGATCCGGTGCGATCACCCGGTAGCCGGCGGCGGAGAGACGGGGGCCCACCTCGGCCCAGGACAGCGCCGCGCTGTCCACCCCGCCGCCGTGCAGCAGCACCACCGTCGCCGCCGGGTCCTCCGGGCGGAAGTCGAGGTAGGAAACGCTTCCCGATGCGAGCGTGACGGTGGATCTGATCACCTGGCGTCAGGCCCGGGGATGGGCTTGGTCGTGCACGGCCCGCAGCCGGGCAACAGTGACGTGGGTGTACAGCTGGGTGGTGGCCAGCGTCGAGTGGCCGAGCAGTTCCTGCACGATGCGCAGGTCGGCGCCGCCTTCCAGCAGATGGGTTGCGGCGCTGTGCCGCAGCCCGTGCGGGCCGATGTCGGGTGCGGCGGGCACCGCGGCCACCGTCTGGTGCACCACGGTGCGGGCCTGGCGGGGATCGAGCCGCCTGCCGCGGGACCCGAGCAGCAGCGCCGGCCCGGACTCGGCGGTGGCCAGTGCGGGACGCCCGTCGGCCAGCCACGACCGCAGCGCATCGTCCGCCGGCGCACCGAACGGCACCGTTCGCTGTTTGTTTCCCTTCCCCAGCACCCGGAGCAGCCGATGCGACCTGTCCAGGTCGTCGGTGTCCAACCCGCACAGCTCGCTGACCCGGATGCCGGTGGCGTAGAGCAGCTCGACGACCACCCGGTCCCGCAGGGCCAGCGGATCACCTTGCTGTGCACCGGCGTTCGCCGCCGCCATGGCGTCGGACGCCTGATCCTGACGCAGCACCGCGGGCAGCGTGCGCCGGGCTTTCGGCATCTGCAGCCGCACCGCCGGATCCGAGGTCAACAGCCCCCGCCGCACCGCCCAGGCGGTGAACGTCTTGACCGCGGAGGTGCGCCGGGCCAGCGTGGTGCGGGCCGCACCGGCGCCGGCCTGTCCGGCCAGCCAGCCGCGCAGCAGCGGCAGGCTCAGCCCGCCAAGTCCTTCCTGGCCGCGCTCGGTCAGGAAGGCGAACAGCGAGCGCAGATCACCCAGGTACGCGCGACGGGTGTGCTCGGATCGGCCGCGCTCCAGGGCCAGATAGTCGTCGAACTCGTCGAGCACCGCATCCACTCCCCCACGGTCGCAGAATCCCGCCGGATCGCTCAGCTGACGCGCCGCAGAGTCTCGGGCGTCAGATCTTTCAGCGACCGGTATCCGTCCACCGCCATGATCAGGTCCGCCTCGGCCAGCAGTGAACGCAGCACGTGCACCACTCCGTCGGTGCCGCCCAGCGCCAGCCCGTAGGCGTACGGCCGGCCCACGCCGACGGCGGTTGCGCCCAGCGCCAGCGCCTTGATGATGTCGGCGCCGCTGCGGATGCCGGAGTCGAACCAGACCGGCAGTCCGTCGGCGGCAGCGACCACGTCGGGCAGGCAGTCCAGCGCCGGCAGGCCACCGTTGGCCTGCCGGCCGCCGTGGGTGGGGCAGTAGATGCCGTCCACCCCGCCGTCCTTGGCCCGCCGGACGTCGTCGGGGTGGCAGACGCCTTTGACGATCAGCGGCAGGCTGGTCAGCGACCGCAGCCACGGCAGGTCGTCCCAGCGCAGCGGGTTGCCGAAGGTCTGCACCCAGCCCAGCACCGCGGCCTGCGGATTCTCCTCCGGTGGTTGCGGCAGGCTGGCCCGGAAGACCGGGTCCGACGTGTAGTTGGCCAGGCAGTGCCCGCGCAGCTGGGGAAAGTTCGACGTCGACAGATCCCGCGGCCGCCAGCCGGGAACCCAGGTGTCCAGGGTGACGACGATTCCCTTGAATCCGGCCGCCTCGGCGCGCTGCACCAGGCTGGCCGCCAGCTCGCGGTCTTTCGGGGTGTACAGCTGGAAGAACCCCGGGGTGTCGCCGAATTCGGCGGCGACGTCCTCCATCGGGTCGGCGGTGAGGGTGGAGACCACCATCGGGACTCCGGTGGCCGCGGCCGCCCGGGCGGTGGCCAGGTCGCCGTGGCCGTCCTGGGTGCAGATTCCGGCGACCCCGATCGGCGCCAGGAACACCGGCGACGGCACCGTCATTCCGAACAGTTCGGTGGACAGGTCGCGTTCGTCGGCGCCGACGAACATCCGCGGGATCAGCCCCCAGCGTTCG
>NZ_JBYCLB010000518.1:0-1859 GCF_057473705.1 Mycobacterium sp. TH-M15
GTCGCCGTCCCGGTCGTCGTAGCCGATCACCGTGAGCACCGGCCCGAAGATCTCCTCCCGGGCGACCTTGGCGTCGTTGGTCAGCCCGGCGATCACCGTCGGTTCGATGAAGAACCCGGCCGGCCGGTCGGCGGGCCGGCCGCCGCCGCAGGCGAACGTACCGCCTTCGGCGAGCGCCAGGTCCAGATAGTGCTGCACCCGGTCCCGCTGGCGCGCCGAGATCAGCGGGCCGCAGACCGTGCCCGGGTCGGCCGGGTCGCCCGGTTTGATCGAGCCCATCGTGGTCGCCGCCGCGGCCACCGCCTCGTCGTAGCGCGACCGCGGCACCACCAGCCGGGTGGTGATCGCGCAGCCCTGGCCGGCGTGTATGCACGCCGAGAACGCCGACACCGCGCACGCCCCGGCCAGGTCGGCGTCGTCGAGCACCACGAATGCCGACTTGCCGCCGAGTTCCAGGAAGACCTTCTTGACGGTGCCGGCGGCGTCGGTCATCACCGCGCGGCCGGTGGCCGTCGACCCGGTGAACGAAACCATGTCCACCCGAGGATCTTTGGACAACATCGCGCCCAGGCTGTGGTCGGTGGAGGTGACCACGTTGACCACGCCGGGCGGGATGTCGGTCCGCTCGGCGATCAGCTGGCCGAGGACGGCCGCACACCACGGGGTGTCCGGGGCGGGCTTGAGCACGACGGTGTTTCCGGCCGCCAGCGCCGGGCCCAGCTTGGCCAGGTTGATCTGGTTCGGGTAGTTCCACGGGGTGATCGCGCCGCCGACACCGACCGGCTGGTGCACCTGCACGCGCCGGCTCTTGATGGCCAGTGGCGAGGCCTCGCCCAGGTCCCGGCGCCAGGGGTAGCCCTCGGCGGTGTCGGCGAAGAAGCCGAGGTCGCCCACCGGCGCGTCGAGTTGTGCGCTGGCGGTGAGCATCCGGGGCGCGCCGGCCTCGGCGACGGTCAGTTCGCGCAGCTCCTCGAGGTGCTCACGCAGCACGTCCCGCAGTTGCCGCACACAGCGCACCCGCAGGCCCACGTCGCGCGCCCAATCGGTCTGGTCGAACGCGCGGCGGGCCGCCGCGATGGCCCGGTCCATGTCTGCGGCGTCGGCGTCGGCGGCCTCGCCGAGCACCTCCTCGGTGGCCGGGTTCACCGTCGGGAAGCGGCCCGCACCGCCGGGGACCAGTTCCCCATCGATCAGCAGCCTGCTGATGCCTTCGGCCGGTAACGCCATTCCGCCCTCCCTGGACAGGTGTCCGATAACGTTCAGTGGCACCCTAACTGCCTTGACGAGTGCCACGCAAGGCAACGGGGTGGGGCCATTGCCAACTGGAGGGTTGCTTGATTCTCCCGGATTCGGCTAATTTAGACAAGTGTCCAGCGAAATGGCATCGGTGCGGTTGGGCGCGGCCGCCGACCAGGCCTCCCCGCCGGCGCGCAACCGCCGGCAGCAGGAGACGTTCGGCAAAGTGCTCACCGCCGGTCTGGAGATGCTGCGGGAGAAGTGCTACGCCGATCTCACCATCCGGGCGGTCGCCGGCCGCGCCCAGGTGGCGCCGGCGACCGCCTACACCTACTTCTCCTCGAAGAACCATCTGATCGCCGAGATCTACCTCGACCTGGTCCGCCGAATTCCGTACTTCACCGACGTCAACGAGGCGATGACCACCCGGGTGAACCAGACGCTGCGGCACCTGGCCCTGGTCGTCGCCGACGAGCCCGAGGTGGCCGCCGCCTGCACCACCGCGCTGCTCGGCGGCGCCGATCCGGCGGTGCGGGCGGTCCGGGAGCGGATCGGCGCCGAGATACACCGCCGGATCACCTCCGCGATCGGACCCGGCTCCGACGCGCGCACGGTCGCCGCGC
>NZ_JBYCLB010000519.1:0-14318 GCF_057473705.1 Mycobacterium sp. TH-M15
ACCGGCGCCGGCCGCGCGGGTTAGCCGCGGCTGAGGTGCGCCCGCAGCGCCGAGATCAGCTGGGTGGCCGCGACCGCGCTGCCGCCGCCGAGGGGGAAGAAGTTGAGGAAAGCGTGCGTCAGCGATCCCATGGTCCGCAGGTCGACGACGTTTCCCGCGGCGGCCAGCGCCGCGGCGTAGCGTTCGCCCTCGTCGCGCAGCGGGTCGAAGCCGGCGATGGTGATCAGCGCGGGCGGCAGCCCGGACAGGTCGTCGGCCAGCAGCGGCGACACCCGCGGATCGGTCGGATCCAGCTCGGACCGCTCGACGTACTGGGCGTTGAACCAGTCGATGTCGTGCTTGGTCAAGAAGAAGCCGTCGCCGAACAGCGTCCGCGACCGGGTCTGGGCGGTCGCGTCGGTGATCGGGTAGATCAGCCACTGCAGCATCGGCTGTGCGCCGCCGTGTTGCCGGGCGTCGTCGCGGGCCAGCAGCGCCACCGCCGCGGCCAGGTTGCCGCCGGCGCTGTCGCCGCCGACCGCGACCCGGCCCGGGATCGCGCCCAGGCCGGCGGCGTGTTCGTGGGCCCAGCGGAACGCCGCGTAGGCGTCGTCGACCGCCGCCGGAGCCGGGTGCTCGGGCGCCAGCCGGTAGTCGACCGAGAGCACCGCCACGTCGCCGTCCCGGCAGATCAGCCGGCACACCGGATCGAAGACGTCCAGGTCGGCCAGGACGAAGCCGCCGCCGTGGTAGTAGACCAGCAACGGCGTGGCCCCGCCGCCCAGCGGCCGGTAGTGCCGAGCCGCGATCCGACCGGCCGGTCCGGGCAGCGTGATGTCGGCCACGTCGACGTGGATCTCCGGCCCGGGCAGCGCCGACGTGATCTCCCGCACCTGGGCCCGGGAGGTCTGCACGTCGTCGTCGACCACCAGACCGTTGACGCCGACCGCCCGCTGCGCGGCCAGCATCAGCTGCAGGGTCGGGTCGAGCGTGTTGCCGTCGATGGTCACCGACCGGCCGCCGGCCAGCAGCCGTTTGACGCCGGTCGGGATGAACGGCGCCACCTTCGCCCCGACGGTGGTGGCGGTGTTCTGCAGCTGACTCGCCCACCCCGCCGACGGCTGCCGGAGGCGCTCGCCTGGCAGACTTCGTGTCATGGCCACTCCCGGTAGCTTGTCCGTCACCCTCAATGACGGTAATTCGATACCCCGCCTTGGTTTCGGGGTTTACCAGATTCCGCCGTCCGACGCCGAGCAGGCGGTCGCCACCGCGCTGCGCGTCGGCTACCGCCATATCGACACCGCGTCGCTGTACGGCAACGAACGCGAGGTCGGCCGGGCGGTCGCCGCCTCCGGCCTCCCCCGCGACCAGGTGTTCGTGGTCACCAAGCTGTGGAACGCCGACCAGGGCTACGACGCGACGCTGGCCGCGTTCGACGCCAGCAAGGACCGGCTCGGCCTGGACTGGCTGGACCTATACCTGATCCACTGGCCGCTGCCGGCCCACAACACGTTCGTCGACACCTTCCGGGCCTTCGCCCACCTGCGCGACCAGGGCCGGATCCGGTCCATCGGGGTGAGCAATTTCGAGCCGCAGCACCTGAAGATGCTGATCGACGGCACCGGCATCGTGCCGGTGGTCAACCAGGTCGAGCTGCACCCGCGGCTCACCCAGGCCGAGCTGCGCGACGTGCACGCCCGCCTGGGCATCGCCACCGAGGCGTGGGCCCCGCTCGGGCAGGGTTCGCTGCTCAACCATCCGACGATCACCGGCGTCGCCGACCGCTGCGCCAAGACCCCGGCGCAGGTGCTGATCCGATGGCACCTGCAGCTGGGTAATATCGTGATCCCGAAATCGGTCCACCCCGAGCGGATCGCCGCCAACTTCGCCGTCTCCGACTTCGAACTCGGCGCGGACGAGATGGCCGCGATATCCTCGCTCGACGATGGCACCCGATTGGGTCCCGATCCGCGCACGTTCGACTACACAGGCAGGTGAGATGACGCTGGATACTCCGATCCCGGCCGTCGCGCTCAACGACGACAACACGATGCCGGCGCTCGGCATCGGGGTGGGCGAGCTGTCTGACGCCGAAACCGAGCGCGCGGTCTCCACCGCGCTGGAGCTGGGCTGCCGGCTGATCGACACCGCCGCGGCCTACGGCAACGAGGCCGCGGTCGGCCGGGCGATCGCCGCCTCCGGCATCCCCCGC
This sequence comes from Mycobacterium sp. TH-M15, assembly GCF_057473705.1. NCBI lineage: Bacteria > Bacillati > Actinomycetota > Actinomycetes > Mycobacteriales > Mycobacteriaceae > Mycobacterium > Mycobacterium sp. TH-M15. Next base: position 2,192 of record NZ_JBYCLB010000519.1, read on the forward strand.
GACGAGATCTTCGTGACCACCAAGCTGGCCACCGCCGACCAGGGATTCACCACCGCGCAGCAGGCCTGCAAAGCCAGCCTGGAGCGGCTCGGCCTGGACTACCTCGACCTCTACCTGGTGCACTGGCCGGCCCCGCAGCTGGGCATGTACGTCGACAGCTTCGGCGGGATCCTGTGGATGAAGAACGGCGGCGCGATCCGCTCGATCGGGGTGTGCAACTTCACCGAGGAGCACCTGGTGAACACCATGGAGCTCACCTTCGAGACCCCGGCGGTCAACCAGATCGAGCTACACCCGCTGCTCAACCAGGCCGAGCTGCGCGCGGTGCACGCCGAGCACAACATCGTCACCGAGGCCTACAGCCCGCTGGCGGTGGGCCGGCTGCTGGACCACCCGACGATCACCGCGATCGCCGCCGAGTACGCCCGCACCCCGGCGCAGGTGCTGATCCGGTGGAGCCTGCAGCTGGGCAACGTGGTGATCGCCCGCTCGTCGCAGCCCGAGCACATCGCCGGAAACCTCGACGTCTTCGGCTTCGAGCTGGCCGCCGAGCATATGGAGGCCATCGGCGGCCTCAACGACGGCACCCGGGTGCGCCACGATCCGCTGACCTACCCCGGGACCTGAGTCTTCGCCGCCTGCGACGCCGAGGGGGAAGCTGGCGACGGTTATCGGGCGGCTTGCGTCGTCAGCTTCCCGCTCGGCCGGCCAACCGGTCGACGCGACGTGCCAGCGCCTCCCGCACCGCCGGCCAGTCGTCGTCGATCACCGAGTAGACCATCGTGGTGCGCCACGACCCGTCCCGGCGACGGGCGTGCTTGCGCAGCGCGCCCTCCTCGGTGGCGCCGATCGCCCGCACCGCACGGCGTGACCGCTCGTTGAGTTCGTCGACGTTGAGCTCCACCCGCACCGCGCCAAGCGCGGTGAAGCAGTGGTCTAACAGCAGCAGCTTGGCCTCGGAGTTGATCGGCGTCCCGCGCACCCGGGCGGTCAACCAGGTGTAGCCGACGGTGACTCGGCGGCGCAGCTCATCCAGCTGGTAGATCGAGGTCGTTCCGACGACCGCCCCGGTGTCGGCCTCGATCTGGGTGAGCACCTGCCGGCCGGAGTCCAGCGCGGATCGCACGGTCTGCTCGGTGGGCGGGCCGGACTCGCTGCCGTACAGGAAATAGCGGGTGGTCTCGACGTCGTAGGCGGCCGCCAGGGCGGGCGCGTCGGACAGCACCGTCGGGCGCAGCAACACATGCCGGCCGGACCGGGTGGGGGCGGTGTCCCAGGCCGAGCTCAGAACGTCGAGCTTTCCTCCGGCCCGAGCACGAACCCGTGTCGTGCGGGGGTGACGCCGGGGCGGTTGTCGACGACCACGCAGGCCGTCATCGCCGCGTCCACCACGCAGCTGGCCGACATCTGCGAATCGGCGAAGTCGATCTTGCTGCCGGCCGGCAGCGGGTTGTACGGCCCGTCCCCGGTGCCGTAGCTCTGGAAGGCGCCGGCCTGGTTGTTGAAGGCGCTGACGGATTTCTGGTCGACGCCGGGCAGTGGCCCGTCGCACGCGGCCAGCAGGGTCATGTTCCGGCTGTTGCGGGTCAGCGCGCACTGCTGGCCGGCCGGCGTGCTGAACGCGACCCCGGAGTACGCCTCCGGGTAGGACGGGTAGGAGTAGTGCGCCGGGTACTCGGCGGCGTCCACCGCCTGGTACTTGCCGAGGCCCGGAAAGCTCGGGGCAGCCGTGGCGCTCGGCGCGACGGCCAGTGCGGCAACGACCAGCGGACTCGCTGTTGCGGCAGCGTATTTGAGCGCCATCGCGCGAAACTATCACGGCCGGCCGGCTATCCGGCCGGACAGGTGGCCGCCGCCCGGCGCAGCACCTCCGCCGAGGGCTGGTCGAGCTGCAGCGCGTAGCCGCGCAGCACCGCCAGATAGGCGATCGCGTACTGGCAGCCGAACGCGGCGTTCGGCGGCATCCACAGCGCCGGCTGGGCGTCGCCCTTGTCGCCGTTCGGGTCGCCGGCCACCGCCAGCAGGTTGGCCGGGTCGTTGGCGAACCGCAGCCGGGTGCGGTACGGCCAGGCGTACGCCCCCATGTCCCAGGCGTAGGCCAGCGGGACGATGTGGTCGATCTGCACCGACGCCCCGATGCCGGCGCCGCGGGTGAACGCCACCGCGGCGTTGGTGTACGGGTCGTGCAGCACCCCGGTGGCAACCGCAGTCGGACAGCGGGCGGTCGACACGTAGGTGATGTCGACCAGGTCGCGGCTGAGGATGTCGTTGCGGGTGTCGCAGCCGTTGTGGCCGCCGGGCGCGTCGTTGTCGTCGTCCCAGGCGTCGCCGAAGAACGTACGCCGGTAGTCGTGCCGGCGGGGACGCTGCGGAACCACCGCGATGCCGGCCAGCACGTCGGCGCCCGGCTGCACCGTCGGCATCCCGGCCTGCGCGGCGAACTCCCGGCCCTGCCGACGCGCCGAGGCGACCGCCTGGCCGGCGACCAGCACCGCGATCACCGTCGCCAACGCCAGCCAGCCCAGGGTTCTCCGGCTGATGGTCATGCCTTGTCCAGGTATTCGATCCGGTCGTGGTCGGTGAACTGCGCTGCCAGCGACGCCAAGCCGGGGTCGTCGGGCCGGTCGGCCCAGGCTCGGGCGCAGAAATCCCGGCCCGCTTCGATCACCTCGCCGTGCTCGATCAGCGACAGCAGCTTCAGCCCGCCGGCTCGGCCGGACTGGTTGCGGCCCAGCACGTCTCCCTCCTTGCGTTCCTTGAGGTCCAGGTCGGCCAGCGCGAAGCCGTCCAGCGTGCCGGCGACGGCCTGCACCCGCCGGCCGGCGGCCGACCCCTCGGCGGCGTAGGTCACCAGCAGGCACAGGCTCTCGTGGGCGCCGCGGCCGACCCGGCCGCGCAGCTGGTGCAGCTGGCTGATCCCGAACCGGTCGGCGTCGGCGACCAGCATCACCGTCGCGTTCGGCACGTCCACGCCGACCTCGATGACCGTGGTGCAGACCAGCACGTCGATGCTGCCGTCCCGGAACGCCGCCATCACCGCGTCCTTCTCCTCGGCGGCCAGCCGGCCGTGCATCAGCCCCAGCCGCAGCCCGGCCAGCTCGCCGGCGCCCAGCCGGGCGAACAGTCCGACCGCGGTGGCCGACGCCCGGGCCTTCGGCTTCGTCCGGCCGGCCCCGGCATCGTCGGCGCCGGGTTCGGCGGTGTCGGTCTGGTCGGCGCCGGTCTGGTCGGTGTCGGTCTCGTCGATCCGGGGCGCCACCAGGTAGGCCTGCCGGCCGGCGGCGACCTCCTCGCGGATGCGCTGCCAGGCGCGGGCCAGCCAGTCCGGCTTCTCCCGGGCGAAGACCGCGGTGCTGCGGATCGGTTGGCGTCCCCGGGGCAGTTCGCGCAGCGTCGAGGTCTCCAGGTCGCCGTAGTAGGTGAGCGCGACCGTCCGCGGGATCGGCGTCGCCGTCATCACCAGCAGGTGTGGGGTGATGCCGGCGGGCGCCTTGCCGCGCAACCGGTCTCGCTGCTCCACGCCGAACCGGTGCTGCTCGTCGACGACGACCATCCCCAGCCGGTGGAACTCCACCGCGTCCTGCAGCAGCGCGTGGGTGCCGACCACGATGCCGGCCTGGCCGGTGGCGATCTCGGCGCGCACCTGCTTCTTGGCCGGCGCCGACAGCGAGCCGGAGAGCAGCGTCACCGCGGTGGCAGCGCCATCGGGCCCACCCAGCCGGCCACCGAGCGCCAGCGGGCCCAGCACCGCGCGGATCGACCGCAGATGCTGTGCAGCAAGGACTTCCGTCGGCGCCAGCAGGGCGCACTGATACCCGGCGTCGACCAGCTGCAGCATCGCCAGCACCGCGAGAATCGTCTTGCCGGAGCCGACTTCACCTTGCAGCAGCCGGTTCATCGGGCGGCTGGCGGCCAGCTCGGCGGAGAGCACGTCGAGGATCTCGCGTTGCCCGCCGGTCAGCTCGAACGGCAGCCGGTCCATCAGCCCGGTCACCAGCCCGTCGGGGTGCGGCGGGGCCGCCGGCCCGGATGCGGAGAGCTCGCTGTTCCGGCGACCGGTCAGCGCCCACTGCAGGCCGACGGCTTCGTCGAAGGTCAACCGCTCACGGGCCCGGTCCCGCTCGGTGGGTGTTTCGGCCAGGTGGACGGCGCGCAGCGCCTCGTCCTCGCCGATCAGGCCGCGCTCGGTGCGCAGCCGCTCCGGCAGCGGGTCGGGCACCGGGTCGAGCACGTCGAGCACCTGCCGCACGCAGCTGAAGATGTCCCAGCTCTGCAGATCGGCGGCGGCGGCGTAGATCGGATAGCAGGCCCGTTCGAACTCCGACTGCTGGACCTGGCCGCTGATCTTCTCGGACGCATCGGCGATGTTGCGCAGTGAGCTGCTGCCGAAGTTCTTCGCCGCCGGTCCGGCGGTGTCGTCGGTCTGCTTGAGCACCAGGAAGTCGGGGTGGGTGAGCTGGATCGTGTTGCGGTAGAACCCGACCTCGCCGGAGAGCATCACCTTGACACCCTCGGTGAGCCGCCAGCGCAGGCCTTTGGGGTTGAAGAAGGTGGCGGTCACCTTGCTGCGGCCGCTGCCGACGGTGACGGCCAGGAAATTACCGTTGCGTTTTCTCATCGGCCTGAGCACGGCGGCGGTGATGGTGTCGACGACGGTGATGTGGTCGCCTTCCTCCGGGCGGGCGTCGGCGACGCCGCGCACCCCGGTGCCGTCGACGTAGTCGCGCGGATAGTGCCGCAGCAGGTCGTCGACGGTGCGGATGTCGAAGGTGTCGGCGAGTTTTCCGGCGGCGTCGGCGCCGAGGACAAAGTCCAGCCTGTCGCTGAGCGTCACCATCGCTACTCGACCCCGATCAGCAGCACGTCGTTGCGGTGCCCGGTGTGGTAGCTGACCAGTTCGCTGCCCGGATGCCGGTCGTGCACATGCTGGGCAAGCACGTCGCCGATCGCGTCGTCGGCGCCGCAACCGACCAGCACGGTCACCAACTCGCCGCCGGCGGCCAGCAGCAGGTCGACCAGGCCGGTCGCGGCGGCGGCGACGTCGGCGGCCACGATCAGCACCTCGTCCCCGGCGATGCCCAGTCCGTCCCCCGGCCGGCAGGGCCCGGCCCAGGTCAGCGCCCGCTCGGTGGCGACCCGCACCGAGCCGTGCCGGGCGGCGGCGGCGGCCCGCGCCATGGTGTAGCCGTCGTCGACGACCGGCCGGTCCGGCTCGTGCACCGCCAGCGCGGCCAGCCCCTGCACCATCGACCCGGTCGGCACCGGCACCACCTCGACGCCCCAGCCGATCGCCGCCGTGCACCCACCGACCAGCTCCTCGGCCGCGACGTAGCCGTTGGGCAGCACCAGCACCTGGGCCGCGCCGGTGTCGACGACCGCACGCAGCAGCTGCCGGGCGCTGACCATCGGGGTCGGATGGGCCGCGTGCGGGTCCGGCCGCAGCACGCCGGCGCCCTCCCCGGCGAACAACTCCGCGGCACCGTCACCGTCCACGACGGCCAGCACCGCCCGCTCCCGGGCCCAGCCGCCGGGCGCCACCCCGGGCGCACCGGTCAGCGCCGAGATCTGGATCCGCCTCGGCCGGCCGAACGTCAGGCCCGCCTCGACGGCGGCGCCGGCGTCGTCGGTGTGCACGTGCACCGAGTAGCCGTCGGCGGCACCGGACGTGCCGGGCGACGGGCTGGCGATCGCCACCGACTCGCCGAGCCGCTCCAGGCGTTGCCGGAGCCGGTCGGCGCCGGCTGCGTCGCAGCCGCCCAGCAGATACATCACCTCGAACTGGGGCGCGGGTGGCTCGGCGACGACGTCCGGGCTTCGCCGGCGTGGCTCCTTCGCCAGCGGCTGGTAGCCGGCGCGAGCCGGCACCGTCCCGGTGATCGTCGAGCACAGCGCGTCGAGCAACACCAGCAGGCCGCGACCGCCGGCGTCCACCACCCCGGCGTCGGCGAGCACGTCGAGCTGGTCGGGGGTCTTCTCCAGCGCGACGGCCGCGGCGTCGGCGGCGGCGGTGACCGCCTCGGCCAGCCCGGTCCCGTCTCGGCTGTGCTGGTCCGCCGCGTCGGCGGCGGCCTGCAGCACCGACACGATGGTGCCGGGCACCTCCCGGCCGCCCATCGACGTGAGCACCAGGTCGACCCCGTGCCGCAGCCCGGCCGCCAGCACCGCCGCGTCGATCTGCGGCAGCTGCTCGGCCGGGATGCCGGCGGTGACGTCGGCCAGCCCGCGCAGAATCTGGGACAGAATCACCCCCGAGTTGCCGCGCGCACCGTGCAGGGCCCCGGCCGACAACGCGGCGACCACCCGGCTCACCTCGCCCGACGCCGCCTCGGTGTCGGCTTCGGCCAGCGCCGAGCGCATGGTGAACAGCAGGTTGGTGCCGGTGTCGGCGTCGGCAACCGGGAACACGTTGAGCCGGTTGATCTCGTCGGTGTGGGTGATCAGGTCACCGACCGCGGTGTGCGCCCAGTCACGCAGAGCCGCCGCGTCCAGCAGACGATCCGCCATGCCCGGCCTCCCTGCGCCATCTCCGACAGGCGCAAGCCTAGCCACCGCCACCGACGATCCGCTCACCGTGCGTGCGGTGGGTGTGCACGGTCTGTGCACGGTTCCGGCGCCGACCCGCTCAGGGCATCGGTTCCGGACCGGGCGCATCGTCACCCGCCGGTTGGCGGGCCGGTGGGGCGCCGTGGCCGTCGACGTTGCAGAGCCACCGCCAGCGGCGCGGGACGGTCGAGAAGACGCCGCCGGCCGTCAGCGCGGCCAGCACCGGCCGGGCTGCCCGGTGTTGGAGCTCACGACGGGCCGCCGACCGGCGCACCGCGCGCCAGGTGCGCCACTTCGGCAGGCCGACCGCTTCGTAGACGCCGGGATGCACGAAGCAGTGGAACAGCCAGTAGATGATCACCGGGGCCAGGTGCCGAACCGCCCAGCGATCACGCCGGGTCGCCTGCTGCCAGACCTCGGCGACCCGCAGCCGGGCGAACGACAGGTGGCGGGCTTCCTCGGCCCGGTGGTAGCGGCTGACCGCGGCGAAGAACGGATCGGTCTCGGGATGTTCGCTGGCCAGTTTCTGGAACAGGTCGGGGATCTCCTCACCGGCCAGCACCAGGGTGTTGAACAGTGCCGGATGGCGGATGATCGCGAAGTCGCACCGCTTCGCCAGCCAGCGGCCCAGCCGTCCGCGCCCGATCAGCGGGTTGACGCCGGTGGGTTGCAGCTGCTCGATCACCCGCAGGAACAACCGCGAATGGCGACTCTCCTCGCCGATCTCGTGCAGGGCGAACACGCTACGCGGGTCGCCGAGCTTGCCGCGGACCGCCAACTCCAGACAGAGGCCCATCATCAGCACCGCCTCGAACCGGATGCCGAGATCCAGCACCGCCGCGACCTCTTCGCGGGACAACTGCGCGCGCTGGGAGCTGGTGAGTCGGCTGTCCAGACCCCGAACCGACAACAACTCGTCGGGGAGCACCCGGCCCGCCCCCAGGTGTCCGGGCACGTCGACGTCCGGTTCGACCACCGTGCGAACCGATGCGCGGCTCAACCGGGCGATCCGTTCGTCAGGAGTGGGCTTGGTCATCGACATTCTGACGACACGCTACTGCACGCGCGTTGCCAGCCGAAACAGACCGGAGACCGCGGCGCCGCGGCGCGGCATGCGGTCCGCGTGGTTTTGGCAGTTGCCCCGGCGGCGGCTATCCTGATCGGGTTGTCAGGGTCACCCGTGACGGTTGCTGGCCCGGGATCAGACGTCTTGAGGAGTGACACATATGGCTGCCGTCTGCGATATCTGCGGGAAAAGCCCCGGTTTCGGCAAGTCGGTGTCGCACTCGCACCGCCGGACCAGCCGGCGGTGGGACCCGAACATCCAGACCGTGCACGCCGTCACCCGGCCTGGCGGCAACAAGCGGCGGCTCAACGTCTGCACCTCCTGCCTGAAGGCCGGCAAGGTCACCCGCGGGTAGACCCGAAGCGTTTTCCGCCGCGCGTTTCCGGCCGTGGTCGCCATCGCGCTGACGGCCCCGCCCGGAGCATGCCACGCCCCCCTTGCCGCCGCCGGGGCCGATCGCTCCCGTGTCGTTATACTTCGCGCTCGAAGGCAGTCCGGTCGCCAGGAGGATCCATGAACAGAATCTCGCGCGGGTGGGCGCTGACCGTCCAGAGCTGGCACATCCTGAAGAAGGACCGGTCGCTGGTGGTCTTCCCGGTGCTGTCGACGACCTTCGCGATCCTGGCGACGCTGGCGATCTTCATCCCGGCGGTGCTCTGGGAGTCGTCCTACACCCCGAACCCGGACGACAACGACCTGGCCCTCTACCTCGCCGGCGTGGTGACCGCGTACGTGTCGACGTTCATCGCGATCTTCTTCAACGTGGCGCTGGCCGCCTGCGCGGCCCGCTCGCTGCGCGGGGAGCACAGCACGGTCGGCTACGGAATCAACGCCGCCGCGCAGCGGATCGGCCCGATCCTGGGCTGGACCCTGCTGGCGACCACGGTCGGGCTGATCCTGCGAGCGCTCGAGGAGCGGGCGCCCACGCTGGGCAGGATCGCGGTCTGGCTGGTCGGCGCGGCCTGGAGCATCGCAACCTTCTTCGTGGTTCCGGTGCTGGCCTTGGAGGACGCCGGCCCGGTCGACTCGCTCAAACGGTCGGCGACCGCCGTCAAAGCCCGGTGGGGCGAGGGGGCGACCGGCGCGGCAACCATCTCGCTGGTGACGTTCGCGGTCGCCGTGCCGATCGTGATCGTCGGCGCGCTGGCCGGCGGCGCGCTGGTGAACATCGGCCACCTGCTGCCCGCGCTCGTCGTCTTCGCCTTGACGCTCGCCGCGGTCCTGGTGGTCGCGATGATCTCGGCCGCGTTGAGCCAGATCTTCCGGGTTGCGCTGTACCAGTACGCGGCGACCGGCCAGGCGGTCGGCGGGTTCGACCAGCACCTGCTGCAGGGCGCCTTCACCGACCGCCGACGCTGGCGCTAGCCGCACCGGGTCATCCGCCCGGAACCCGCACCGGTAGGTTTGGTTTGGTAGCTGCGCCACCGATCACGGGAGGTCATGTGCGAACCACCATCTTCGGCAAAACCGGGTTAGAAGTCTCCCGATTGGCCCTGGGCACCTGGGAGTTCAGCGGCGCATGGGGCCGATTCGACGAGGATCGCGCGACCGCGATCGTGCAGCGGGCCTGCGATCTGGGAATCAACTTCTTCGACACCGCCCACGAGTACGGATTCGGCGAGGCCGAGCGGATCCTCGGCGGGGTGATCCGGGGCGGCGTCGGCCGCGACCGCGACGAGCTGATCATCGCCACCAAGGGCGGGCTGCGGCCCACCGAGACCGGACCGGTCCGCGACGCCAGCCCGGAGTGGATCCGGCAGGACGTCGAATCCAGCCTGGGCGCGCTCGGTATGGACTACATCGACATCTACCAGGTGCACTGGCCCGACCCCGGGGTTCCGGCCGCCGAAACCGCTGGGGCGATAACCGAACTCATCACCGAGGGCAAGATCCGACACGCCGGCGTCTCCAACTACGGTGTCGAACAGGTCAAGGAGTTCTCCGAGACGCTGCCGGTGGAGAGCGTGCAGCCTCCGTACCACATGTTCCGCCGGGAGATCGAAGCCGACCTGCTGCCGTACTGTGCCGCGAACAACATCGGGGTGCTGGTGTACGGGCCGCTCGCACACGGCCTGCTGACCGGGACGGTCACCCCGGAGACCGAGTTCAGCGCCGACGACTGGCGTTCCCGCAGCCCGGTCTTCAGCGGCGACGATTTCTTGGCCAACCTGAAGATCATCGAGGAACTGCGGCCGGTGGCGCACGATCTGGGCGTCACGCTCAGTCAGCTGGCCATCGCCTGGGCGTTGGCCCAGCCGGGGGTGGACGTCGCGATCACCGGCGCCCAGCACATCGGTTACCTGCAGGACAGCGCCGGTGCCGCCGACGTGACCCTGACCGACACCGACGTCGCCACCATCGACGAGATCATCGCCGCGGCGGTGCCGGTCACCGGCCCCTACCCGGAGATGTGGCGGGAATGGGGCGAACAGGATCCGGGTGCCTGACCTCAGGGCAGTCGCCAGTCGATCGGGTCGGCGCCTAACCCGGTCAGCAACTCGTTGGCCCGGCTGAACGGCCGGGACCCGAAGAACCCGCGCGAAGCCGACAGCGGCGAGGGGTGCGCTGACTCGATCGCGACGCAATTGTGGTCGGCCAGAATCGGTTTCAGCGTCGACGCGTCGCGTCCCCACAGGATCGCCACCAGCGGCCGATCCCGGCCCGCCAGCGCCCGGATCGCACACTCGGTGACCTGCTCCCAGCCCTTCCCCCGGTGCGACGCCGGGGTGCCCGGACGCACGGTGAGCACCCGGTTCAGCAACAGCACACCGCGCTGCGCCCACGGGGTCAGGTCGCCGCAGGACGGGGCCGGAAAACCCAGATCGCGGCCGTACTCGGCGAAGATGTTCTCCAGGCTGCGCGGCAGCGGCCGCACGTCGGCCGCAACCGAGAAACTCAGCCCCACCGCGTGCCCGGGCGTCGGGTAGGGATCCTGGCCGGCGATCAGCACCCGGACATCGTCGAAAGGAAGCGTGAACGCGCGCAACACGTTCGGCCCCTCCGGCAGATAACCCCGGCCGGAAGCGATCTCGTCACGCAGGAATCGGCCCATCGCGGCGACTTGATCGGCCACCGGCGCCAGTGCGCCGGCCCAACCGGCTTCGACGAGTTCACTCAGCGGGCGCGCGGTCACCGGGAACACCCTAGCGGGGATCGCAAGCCCGGCGATGCCGGGCGCAGCGGGTCGACGCCATCGACCTAGACGGATAGCTCGCCGCGGTGCACGGTGACCGTGTACCCGGTCAGGATCACCCGGTCGCCGTCGAGTCGCGCTCGCAGCCACCCGCCGCGCGCCGAGGCCTGCTCGGCGACCAGCTGAGGCCGGCCGAGTCGATCGGCCCAGAATCCGGCCAGCGTGCAGTGCGCCGACCCGGTCACCGGATCCTCGGGAATCCCGGCGCCCGGCGCGAAGACCCGGCTGACCACGTCGGCGTCGCCGTCGCCGGCCGCGGTGATGATCACCGCGCGGGCGTCCACCCCGGCTAGGGCGCCGATCTCCGGCCGGACCGCCCGCACCTGCGCCGCCGACGCCAATTCCACCAGCACATCGGCGCGTCCCCGCCAGACCGACCGGATGGTCGCCTCGGGCAGACCGGCGGTCAGCTCCGCGCTGCCCGGCTCCGGCCGTACCGGGTCGACCGGGAACCGGATGCTGACCGCCCCGTCACGGGCCACGCCGCAGGCGAGTTCGCCGCCGCCGGTCGCGAAGACCGGTTCCCCGCCGAGGATGTGCGCGCTGGCCAGCGTGGCGTGACCGCAGAGCGACAGTTCGGTCGCCGGGCTGAACCACCGCAGCCCCCGCACCCCGCCGTCGGCCGGCGGCTCCACGAACGCCGTTCCGGGATGGTTGAATTCGGCCGCGACGGCCTGCATCCAGCCCGCGTCGACCGCCCGGTCCAGTAGCACGACCGCGGCCGGGCTGCCGTGAAACGGCACCCGGGTAAAGGTGTCGACGACGAACGCGCGCGGCACCGCGGTCAGCCCGGGCCGAACGACTGCCAGCCGGGGTCGCCGGCCCACTCCCGACCGTCGACGAGTATCCGGGTCGGGCCGTCGAGCACCCAGCCGATCACCCGCCAGCCGTCGGGAACCGGGCCGTCGAACGCGGCGACCAGCGCGTGGTCTTCTCCCCCGCCGAGCACCCACGCCCAGGCGTCACCGCCGACCGCGTCGGCGGCCGCCGACACCGCCTCCCGGTCCGGTGTCAGCGCCTCGGTGCTCAGGTCGAAGCCGACACCGGACGCCCGCGCGATGTGGCCCAGGTCGGCGATCAGCCCGTCGGAGACGTCGGTCATCGCGGATGCGCCGCCGGCGGCGGCGGCGGGCCCCTGCCCGTACGGCGGCTCCGGGACCAGGTGGCGCCGGCGCAGCTCCTCGAAACCGGTGGAGTCGTCGACGCCCTCGATGCCCGCACGCCAGAGCGCATACCCGGCGGCCGAGCGACCCAGCTCGCCGGCGACCGCCAGCACGGCACCGGGGCCCGCCCCGTCCTGCCGCACCGGCGGATGGCCGGCCAGG
>NZ_JBYCLB010000520.1:0-5223 GCF_057473705.1 Mycobacterium sp. TH-M15
GAGGAGGCAACACCGTCGAACCGTTCGCAGAGCCGCAGCAGGTTGGCACAGTCGACCTGCACGCTGGCATGCGCGTCCGGGATCGTGCTGCGCGATACCGTCATCCGCTCGGCCATCGTCGCCTGCCCTGCACTCACCGGACGAAGGTCGTAGCCAGGCTGCTCGGCGCCGGACACCGACGGTTCGCCGCCGGATGCGGCCAGTACCGCCTCCCGGGTGATCACCCCGTGCGGACCCGGCGGCAGGTCGGTCAGCTCGACACCGAGTTCGGCGGCGAGTTTCCGCACCGCGGGCTTGGCCCGGGGCCGTTCGGCGCCGCCTCGCCGGCTGACGTCCAGGGTGTCGTCGGTCCCGTAGCCGACCAGGACCGGTTGGTGCGCCTCGGCGAGGCCGTCCGGTGCGGCGGCCGGAACCGCCGACTGGGCTGCGGCGGCCGGGGCCGCCGGCTGGGGTGCAGCGTCGACGGCGATCCGGACCAGCACGGCCCCGACGGCCAGCACGTCGCCCGGCTGCCCGCCGAGTTCGACGATCCGCCCGGCGTACGGGCTGGGGATCTCCACCTGCGCTTTGGCGGTCTCCACCGAGCAGAGCGGCTGGTTGAGCTCGACCGAGTCACCGACCGCGACGTTCCAGCCGGTGATGGTCACCTCCTCGAGGCCCTCCCCGAGATCCGGCACCGGAAACGGCCGCACCGAGTCGTCGGCGTCCGGGCTCACGGCATCCCCAGGGCGCGTTCGACGCAGTCCAGCAACCGGTCCGGCCCGGGCAGCCAGAACCGCTCCAGCCGCGCCGGCGGGTAAGGCGTGTCGAACCCGCAGGCCCGCAGCACCGGCGCGTCGAGGTCGTAGAACAGCTCTTCCTGGATGCGGGCGGCCAGCTCGGCGCCGTAGCCGAAGCTGCGCGGGCCTTCGTGCATGACCACGCAGCGGCCGGTGCGACGCACCGACCCGGCGACGGTGTCGAAGTCCAGCGGCACCAGCGACCGCAGGTCGACCACCTCCAAGCTCCAATCATGTTGCTGATCGGCGAGCTCGGCCGCCGACAGCGCGGTGCCCACCAGACCGCCGTAGGTCAGCACCGTGACGTCGCTGCCCGGCCGGCGCACCGCCGCGCGGCCGATTCCCGGCTCCGGCCGGGTGGTGTCCACCGCGCCGCGCGCCCAGTAACGCCGCTTCGGCTCCAAGAAGACCACCGGGTCAGGGCAGGCGATCGCGTGCCGCAACAGCCAGTAGGCGTCGGCCGGCACCGACGGGACGACGACCTTCAGCCCGGCGGTGTGCGCCCAGTACGCCTCGGTCGATTCCGAATGATGTTCGGCCGCACCGATTCCACCGAACGACGGGATTCGGACCGTCACCGGCATCGCGACCGTTCCGTGGGTCCGGCTGCGGTACTTGGCCAGATGGCTGACCACCTGGTCGAACGCCGGGTAGCTGAACCCGTCGAACTGGATCTCCGGCACCGGAACGAAGCCGCGCAGCGCCAGCCCGATCGCGATCCCGACCACCGCCGACTCGGCCAGCGGGGTGTCGAAGCACCGGTCCTCGCCGAACGCCGCAGCCAGCCCCTCGGTCACCCGGAACACCCCGCCCTGCACCCCGACGTCGGTGCCGTAGACGAGCACCTTCGGGTCGGCGGCCATCGCGTCGTGCAGCGCTCGGTTCAACGCCTGCACCATCGTCATCGGCTGTGCCGACGGGACCGAGTCCCCCGCCGGCCCCGGCAGGTCGGCGGGTCGCGTCGGCGGTTCAGCGATCTGGGTCATCTACCGCTCCCGGGCCAGCTCGGCTCGGAGCGCCGCGCGTTGCGCCTGCAACTCCGGGGTGATCTCGGCGTACACCGCGGTGAACAGCGCGTCGACGTCGCCGTCCGGGTCGCCGACGACCGCCTCCCGCAGCTCGGCCCGCAGCCGCTGCGAGCGGGCGCCGACCCGCTCATCCAGCCGCTCCGACCAGAGCCCGCGGCCACTCAGGTAGGCGCGGTAGCGCGGGATCGGGTCCAGCGCGGCCCAACGGTCGACCTCGTCGGCGCTGCGGTAGCGGGTCGGGTCGTCGGAGGTGGTGTGCGGCCCGAGCCGGTAGGTCACCGCTTCGATCAAAGTCGGGCCGCCGCCGGCTCGGGCCCGGGCAGCCGCCTGGGCCGTCACCGCATAGCAGGCGAGCGGATCGTTGCCGTCCACCCGCAGACCCGGCATCCCGTAGCCGATCGCCTTGTGCGCCAGCGACGGGGCGGCGGTCTGCCGGCTCAGCGGCACCGAGATCGCCCACTGGTTGTTCTGCACGTAGAACACCACCGGGGCGTGGAACACCGCGGCGACGTTCAGCGCTTCGTGGACGTCACCCTCGCTGGTGGCGCCGTCACCGAAGAACGCCACCGACACCGAGTCCTCGCCGAGTCGCTGGGCGGCCATCGCCGCGCCGACCGCGTGCAGCGCCTGGGTGCCGACCGGCACCGACATCGGGGCGCAGCATTTCTCGGTGAATTCCAGCCCGCCGTTGCAGGTGCCCCGCCAGGCGGCGGCGACGTGCCAGGCCGGGATGCCGCGGGTCAGGAAGACGCCCAGCTCGCGGTACTGCGGGAACAGCCAGTCGGTCTTGCGCAGCGCGGCCGCGGCGCCGACCTGCGCGGCCTCCTGCCCGCGACAGGAGGCGAACAGCGCCAGCTCACCCTGGCGTTGCAGGTGGACGAGTTCGGTGTCCAGGTCGCGGGTGATCACCATCAGCTCGTAGAGCCAGTGCAGTGTCTCGGTGGGGAGGTCTCGGTCGTACCGGGTCTCGCCGGTGGCGGTGCCGTCCGCGGCGATCAGCTGGACCGGGCTCAGGTCGACGGCCGGCGGCGTCGGGGACTCGACGATCTCGGCCATGCCGCCTCCTTGTGGGAGCCTTTCCCCATTATGCCCGCGGCCTAGCCGTCGACCACGAACACGCCGCGCGCGCCGTTCTCGGCGTGCCGCAGGTCGTGGTCCATGAGCGTGTAATGACCCGGCTCGGGGAAGCTGAGTTCGACGAAACCGCCTTGGGCCGGCGCCAAGTCCAGGGCCTGCGACCCGCCGGCACCGCCGGGACCGCCGGACCGCAGCAGCCAGGCGCCCTCCTTGTAGACGGTGTCGAACTGGACGCCCACGACGTGGAACGCAATGGTGTCGCCGGGTCCGGCGTTGACCAGCCAGATCCGCACCCGCTCACCGGGCCGGGCATGCAGCGGGGCGTGCTCGTACTGGTCGGCCATGCCGTTGAACATCCAGCCGTCCGGCCGGTTGGCGCGGATCGCGGCGGGTTTGCGGTCGCTGCTCGGGTCACCGAGGTACAGCTGGGCCCCGACCAGGACGTATTCGTGATCCACCGCCGGCAGACCCGGCGGGTCGACGATCACCGCGCCGTACATGCCGTTGGCGATGTGCAGCGACATCGGCGGGGTGCTGCAGTGATAGAGCCAGGCGCCGGCGCGGTGCGCGGTGAACCGGTAGACCAGCCGTTCGCCCGGTGCGATGGTGCGCATCGGCTGGTCGGGGGCGAGCGCTCCGGCGTGGAAGTCCAGGCCGTGACCCATCTGGGAGTCGTTGATCAGGGTGAGCTCGAACTGGTCGCCCACCCGGCCGTGCAGGATCGGCCCGGGTTCCGACCCGCCCCAGGTCCAGCGGGTCTCCTTACGCCCGGGGGCCACCTCCAGTTCCCGGTCGACGGCCCGCAGCTCCACCCGGTGCACCCCCGGAGCCACCGGCGCCAGCAGTGGATCGCGCGGCGACCAATCCGGTGACGGGTCGGCGTTCAGGTTCAGGCCGGGACCGGCGGCGGCCGCAGCGTCCGGCGACGCACCGTGCTGGGCGCGCGGCGTGCCGCCGAGCGCGCGCACCGCCATCGTCATGCCGGCCGCCCGGTGACCGGGCACGTCACACCAGATATCGATGTCCTGGTCGACCACCCCGAGGTCCAGCAGCGCGGTCTGCCCGCGGTTCAGCCGCGGGGTGCGCGCCCCGGTGTCGGCGCGCAGGTCGTGCGGGATGGACTCGTCGTTTCGCACCCGCAGCACCAGGTGCGTCCCGGCCGGCACCTGGACCGTGCCGGGCAGCACCCGCATGTTGTTCAGCGCCACGTCCACCGTCTGCGCCGCCCCGATGGTCGCGGTGTTGGAGAGCGACGAGCTGCCGGCGCTCAGCGTCGTGGTCAGCGCCAGCGCGGCCAGCCCGGCGATCGCCACCGCGGCGGTCATCACCCCCCGGCGTTTCTTCTCCACCGTCTTGGCGTTGATCTCGCCGCGCAGCAGCACCGGGATGACCAGCTGCGCGGCCAGCCACAGGAACGCCGCGACGGCGATGGCGGCGAACACCCAGCCGGCCAGCCGGATCCGGTTCGGCAGCGGCGCGGCGACCAGCGGAACGGCGACGTTCAGCAGCAGGATCCGGGCGTGCCAGCCCCGTTCCAGGTAGCTGATCACGGCCTTGCGCTGACCCGGTCCGTGGGCGGTCAGCACCGGCAGCAGCTCGGTCAGCGCACCCATCAGCACCTGCGCGACGAAGCCGACCACCAGCAGCGGCATGACCGTGCTCTCCACCAGTGCGGGCAGCGTCTCGACGGAGCGGGTGACCAGCAGCCCGATCAGCTCGATCAGCACCCCGACCCCCAGCCAGAGCGTGGCGCCGACCAGCATCCACGACGCCGGCCCGGTGGGGCGGCGCTGCGGCCAGAGCGCGACCACCGCCACCCCGACCCCGGCCGCGTAGCAGGCGAAGCCGGCGACGGTCAGCCAGCGGCTCGCCGCCAGCAGGCCGACGACGACGATCCCCAGCCCGGCGGCGAGCGACGGCAGGGTGCGCTGCGCCAGGCGGTAGCTGCGCGGCGTGATCCGTTCCCGGTTGGTGGTGGGCCAGAGCGTGAACAGCGTGCCCACCACGGTGAAGCCGATCCAGCCGAACAGCATGACGTGCACGTGGGTGGTCCACTGCCGCGCGTACCAGCGGTCCACGCCGAACGCCATGCTGGCGCCGACGACCGCGCCGATCAGCAGGGCGACCACCGCCGCCAGGTAGAAGTCGACCAGGTAGTCGAAGCGCGCCGAGAGCGCCGCCTTCTTCATGCTGATCAGCTCGGCGCCGTGCACGACGGCGACCACCGCGACCACCGCGCCGGCGATGCCGGTGATCACCTCCGTGTTGAGCCAGACCCCGATCAGGGCGGCGATCACCGCCAGGTTCAGCACCGCGATCTTGGCGGCCAGATGCCACTC
>NZ_JBYCLB010000521.1:0-1853 GCF_057473705.1 Mycobacterium sp. TH-M15
GCGGTGTACTGGCCGGCGTTCCTGATGTCGGCCGGAATCGAGCTGCCCCGAAGGGTTTTCGCGCACGGCTTTCTGCTCAACCGGGGCGAGAAGATGAGCAAGTCGGTGGGCAACGTCGTCGACCCGGTGGCCCTGATCGAGAAGTTCGGGGTGGATCAGGTCCGGTATTTCCTGCTCCGCGAGATCCCGTTCGGCCAGGACGGCAGCTACTCCGACGACGCGATGATCACCCGGATCAACACCGACCTGGCCAACGAGCTGGGCAACCTGGCCCAGCGGTCGCTGTCGATGGTGGCCAAGAATCTGGGCGGTGTGGTTCCCGATCCCGGTCCGCTCACCGCCGACGACGACGAGCTGCTGTCGCTGGCCGACGGGCTGCTGGACCGGGTGCGGACCGCCTTCGCCGACCAGGCGATGCACCTGGGCCTGGAGGCGATCTGGCTGACGCTGGGCGCGGCCAACCGGTACTTCTCGGCGCAGGCCCCCTGGGTGCTGGCCAAGAGCGAGGCGCCGGCGGAGCGGACCCGGTTCGGCACCGTGCTCTACACCACGCTGGAGGTGGTGCGAATCGCGGCGCTGCTGGTCCAGCCGGTGATGCCGGAGTCGGCGGGAACGCTGCTGGCTCTGCTCGGCCAGGCCGAGGAGCAGCGGTCGTTCGCCGCCATCGGCGACCGGCTGAAGCCCGGCGTCACCCTGCCGGCACCGGCCGGGGTGTTCCCGCGCTACCAAGCCGACTGACGGCCGGTGCGGCGAGCTTTTGCGTCTGGTCGCCGGAGACAGCAAGCTGGTGCGGTGCGGATCGAGCGGCTCGACGATCTGGGCGGGGCACCGGAGGTGCTGCGCGCCGTCGGGGACGCCACCGGCCGGCTGCGGCTGCCGCCCCCGGCGGCGCTGACCGGCGACTGGTTCGGCAGCGCCGCGGTGATCGCCCCCAGCGTGGCGGTCCGGCCGGTCGACCCGGCAACCGTCTTCGACGTCACCCCCGGCTCGGACGACACCGCGGTGGGCGGCGGCTGGTTCGGCTACCTGTGCTACCCGGACGCCGGCGCCGACGGCGAGCCGGCCCGGATTCCCGAGGCCGCCGGCGGCTGGACCGACTGCGTGCTGCGCTGCGACGGCGCTGACGGGCAGTGGTGGTACGAGAGCCTCTCCGGTGCGCCGATGCCGGGCTGGCTGGCCGACGCGCTGACCCGACCGGCACCGGCGCGCGAGTACCGGATCGACTGGATCGCCCCGGACCCGCAGGCGCACCGGGACCGGGTGCTGGACTGCCTGGCGGCGATCGCCGCCGGCGAGGTGTACCAGGCCTGCGTCTGCGCCGAGTTCACCGGCGCCGTCGTCGGCGCGCCGCTGGACTTCTTCGCCGACGCGGTGACCCACACCGCCCCGGCGCGGGCGGCCTACCTGGCCGGGGCGTGGGGGGCGGTGGCCTCCCTCTCCCCGGAGCTGTTCCTGCGCCGGCACGGCGACCTGGTGACGTCCAGCCCGATCAAGGGCACGCTGCCGCTGGACGCGCCGCCGTCGGCGCTGCGGTCGTCGGCCAAGGACGTCGCCGAGAACATCATGATCGTGGACCTGGTCCGCAACGACCTGGGCCGGGTGGCCGTCACCGGGACGGTGACGGTGCCCGAGTTGCTGGCGGTGCGCCCGGCCCCCGGCGTGTGGCACCTGGTGTCGACGGTCTCCGCCCGGGTACCCGTCGAGCTGCCGGCGGCGGCGCTGCTCGACGCCGCCTTCCCGCCGGCCTCGGTGACCGGCACACCGAAGCTGCGGGCCCGCCGGCTGCTCTCGCAGTGGGAGCCGCAGCGTCGCGGGGTGTATTGCGGCACTGTGGGTCTGGCGTCCCCGGTGGC
>NZ_JBYCLB010000522.1:0-3862 GCF_057473705.1 Mycobacterium sp. TH-M15
GCCGCTTCGTCATCGCGCCCAGCTCGGCCAGGGTGTTCGGCACCCGCTGCGCCTCGGTGAGGAAGTCGGGGAACTCGGCCAGGATGCGATGCGCCAGCGAGATGTCACTGAGCTCGACCGCGATGCCGGCCGGTTCGG
The DNA here is from genome assembly GCF_057473705.1 of Mycobacterium sp. TH-M15. Lineage (NCBI taxonomy): Bacteria > Bacillati > Actinomycetota > Actinomycetes > Mycobacteriales > Mycobacteriaceae > Mycobacterium > Mycobacterium sp. TH-M15. The sequence goes on from NZ_JBYCLB010000522.1 coordinate 139, forward strand.
TGAACGCGCGCAGCACCGGCAGAAACGCATACGTCGCCAGCATCGGCGCCTCGTCGGTCAGCGTGTAGGTGATGGTCGGCTGCTCGGCGCACATGTCTTCTCCCGGCGTCACTGGCTGTCTGGTTCTCGGTGTTGTCTGGCGGCGACCCGTGTCGTCCACCGGCCCAATTGTGCCAGCGTCCGGTCGGCCGTGAACTGGCGGCGGTTCACCGTGGTGCGATAAACTGCGAAACGGTCATGAGCGCCAGCGTCAAGCCCCGGCTTGCTGGTCGGCAACCCTCCAACCGCGGTGGGGTGCCCCGGGTGATGACCGGGTTGGGTAGCCACCAGCGGCTACGCGGCAAGCGCGGGTCCGCCACAACGGGCCCCCGAGTAGAACAGGGGAACCTGATGCGTGCCTCTTCGGGCCAGCTCGGCATGTGTTGTCGTCGCTGAATCCACGCCACGCGCCGCGCCGCCGATCGGCCGCGCCGTCCGTGAGCCGCCGACGACATCCGCCACTGACCCCAGAAAGCATCCACCATGAATGCCGACACCGACACTCATCCCGATCCGAGCGCGCACTGGTCGTTCGAGACCAAACAGATTCACGTCGGGCACCGCGGCGACCCGGAGACCGGGTCCCGTGCGCTGCCGATCTACCAGACCACGTCCTACCTGTTCGCCGACACCGACCAGGCGGCCGGCCGGTTCGCGCTGGCTGAGCCCGGCAACATCTACACCCGGCTGACCAACCCCACCAACGCGGTCATCGAGGAGCGGGTCGCCGCGCTCGAAGGCGGGGTGGCGGCGACGCTGCTCTCGGCCGGTCAGGCGGCCAGCGCCTACGCGGTCTTCAACCTGGCCGGCGCCGGCGACCACATCGTGGCCAGCCCGCGACTGTACGGCGGCACCTACAACCTGTTCCGCTACTCGCTGCCCAAGCTGGGCATCGAGGTCGGCTTCGTGGCGGACCCGGACGATCCGGCGAGCTGGCAGGCGGCGGTGCGCGGAAACACCACGGCGTTCTACGCCGAGACCGTCTCCAATCCGAAGATCGACGTGCTGGACACCCCGGCGGTCTCCGCGGTGGCCCACCAGCACGGGGTGCCGCTGATCGTCGACAACACCATCCCCACCCCGTACCTGATCCAGCCGATCAGCCAGGGCGCCGACATCGTCGTGCATTCGGCCACCAAGTACCTGGGCGGGCACGGCACCGCGATCGCCGGGGTGATCGTCGACGGCGGCACCTTCGACTGGACTCAGGGCCGCCACCCCGGGTTCACCACCCCCGACCCGAGCTACAACGGCCTGGTCTACGCCGATCTGGGCCCGCCGGCGTACGCGGTCAAGATCCGCGCCCAGCTGATGCGCGACTACGGGTCGGTGGCCTCGCCGTTCAACGCGTTCCTGATCGCCCAGGGCCTGGAGACGCTCAGCCTGCGGGTGGAGCGCCACGTCGCCAACACCCAGAAGGTGGCGGAGTTCCTGGCCGGCCACGACGGCGTGTTGAGCGTCAACTACGCCGGGCTGCCCGGCTCGCCGTGGCACGACCGCGCAAAGCGGTTGGCCCCCAAGGGCGTCGGCGGGGTGCTCTCCTTCGAGCTGGACGGCGGGGTGCGGGCCGGCAAGGCCTTCGTCGACGCGCTGCGGCTGCACAGCCACGTCGCCAACATCGGCGACGTGCGGTCGCTGGTGATCCATCCGGCGTCGACCACCCACAGCCAGCTCACCGAGCAGGAGCTGCTGACCACCGGGGTCACCCCCGGGCTGGTGCGGCTGTCGGTGGGCATCGAGGGCATCGACGACATCCTCGCCGACCTGGAGCTGGGGTTCGCCGCCGCGCGATCCGGCCGGCAGGTCGCGGACCCGCCGGCGCTGGCGGCTCGTTGAGGCGGTCTGACGTGACGATCTCCGACGTGTCGACGCAGACGCTGCCCGCCGAGGGCGAGACCGGTGTGGTCGACATCGGCTCGCTGACCCTGGAGAGCGGCGCCGTGCTCGACGACGTCTGTATCGCCGGGCAGCGCTGGGGCGAGCTCTCCCCCACCCGGGACAACGTGGTGATGGTGCTTCACGCGCTGACCGGCGACTCGCACGTCACCGGGCCCGCCGGCCCGGGCCACCCGACGCCGGGCTGGTGGGACGGGCTGATCGGGCCGGGCGCGCCGATCGACACCGACCGCTGGTGCGCGGTGGCCACCAATGTGCTCGGCGGGTGCCGTGGTTCGACCGGCCCCAGCTCACTGGCCCGTGACGGGAAGCCGTGGGGCTCCCGGTTCCCGGCGATCTCGATCCGCGACCAGGTGCAGGCCGACATCGCCGCGCTCGACGCGCTCGGCATCACCGAAGCCGCCGCCGTGCTGGGCGGATCGATGGGCGGCGCCCGCGCTCTGGAGTGGATGATCGGCCATCCCGACCGGGTCCGCGCCGGGCTGCTGCTGGCGGTCGGCGCGCGGGCCACCGCAGACCAGATCGGCACCCAGACCACCCAGATCGCCGTCGTCAAGGCCGACCCACACTGGCAAGGCGGCGACTACCACGGCACCGGACACAGCCCCGACACCGGCGTCGCCATCGCCCGCCAGATCGCCCACCTGACCTATCGGGGCGAGGTCGAGCTGGACCGGCGGTTCGCCAACAGCGCCCAGGACGACGAAGACCCGGCCGCCGGCGGACGTTTCGCGGTGCAGAGCTATCTGGAGCACCAGGGCAACAAGCTGGTCGCCCGGTTCGACGCCGGCAGCTACGTGACCCTGACCGAGTCGCTGAACAGCCACGACGTCGGCCGCGGCCGCGGCGGGGTGGCCGCCGCGCTGCGCGGCTGCGGCGTACCGGCGGTGGTCGCCGGGATCACGTCCGACCGGCTCTACCCGCTGCGGTTGCAGGCCGAGCTCGCCGGCCTGCTGCCCGGCTGCGACGAGCTGCGGGTGCTCGACTCCGATCGCGGGCACGACGGCTTCCTGCTGGAGATCGACGCGGTCGGCGAGCTGATCCGGCAGACCCTGGACCTGAGCAGGCCCGAGGCGACGGTGAGTGAGCGCCAGCTCACGAGTAAGGAGCCGAGCCATGGGACACCGAGGCGACGGTGAGTGAGCGCCAGCTCACGAGTAAGGAGCCGAGCCATGGGCACGGCGCGGTGAGCCCGTCCCGACAGGCCCGACACGACCGCTCGCTGTCGTTCGGCTCGCAGGCGGGCGCCTACGAGCGGGGCCGGCCGTCGTATCCGCCGGAGGCGATCGACTGGCTGCTGCCGACCGGCGCCCGGGACGTCCTCGACCTGGGGGCCGGCACCGGCAAGCTCACCACCCGGCTGGTCGAGCGCGGGCTGGACGTGGTGGCCGTCGACCCGATCGCCGAGATGCTCGAAATGCTGCGCACCGCGCTGCCGAAAACCGCGGCCCTGCTCGGGACGGCCGAACAGATCCCGCTGCCCGACGACAGCGTCGACGCCGTGCTGGTGGCGCAGGCATGGCACTGGTTCGACCCGGCGCGGGCGATCCCGGAGCTGGTCCGGGTGCTGCGGCCGGGCGGGCGGCTGGGGCTGGTGTGGAACACCCGCGACGAGCGACTCGGCTGGGTCAAGGAGCACGGCGGGATCATCGGCCGCGAGGACGCCCGCGACGTGGTCGACGCCGGGGTGACCCTGCCGCGCCCGTTCGCCGGCATCGCCCACCACCAGGTCGAGTGGACCAGCTACCTGACCCCGCAGGCGCTGATCGACCTGGTGGCATCCCGCAGC
>NZ_JBYCLB010000523.1:0-3314 GCF_057473705.1 Mycobacterium sp. TH-M15
GCACCCGGGTCGCGATCCCGGCGGCCACCGACACCCTGGCGCTGGCCCCCGCCGACCCGCCCGCGCTGCCGGATCCGCTGCCGGCCGGTCCGACCCGGCGCGCGCCGCTCGGGCTGATCGCCGGAGGCCGCAGCGGCGACAAGGGCGGCTCGGCCAACGTCGGCATCTGGGTGCGCACCGACCAGCAGTGGCGCTGGCTGGCCCACACGCTGACCGTCGAGGCGCTGCGCGCGCTCCTGCCGGAGACCGCCGAGCTGCCGGTCACCCGGCACCTGCTGCCCAACCTGCGGGCGGTGAACTTCGTCATCGAGGAGATCCTCGGCGACGGCGTCGCCTCCCAGGCCCGATTCGACCCGCAGGCCAAAGGCCTCGCCGAATGGCTGCGCAGTCGACACGTCGAGATCCCGGAGAGCCTGCTGCCATGAGTATCTGGACCACACCCGAACGCGACCAGCTGCGCAAGAGCGTGCGCACCTTCGTCGAACGCGAGATCCTGCCGCACGTCGACGAGTGGGAACGCGGCGGCGAACTGCCCCGCGAGCTGTCCCGGGCCGCCGGGCAGGCCGGCCTGCTGGGCGCCGGCTTCCCCGAGTCGGTCGGCGGCGGCGGCGGTGATGCCGCCGACGCACTGATCGTCTGCGAGGAGATGCATCAGGCGGGCGCGCCCGGCGGGGTGTTCGCCTCGTTGTTCACCTGCGGGATCTCGGTGCCACACATGATCGCCTCCGGCGACCGGCGGCTGATCGACGAGTTCGTCCGGCCGACGCTGGCCGGGGAGAAGATCGGCTCGCTGGCCATCACCGAGCCCGACGGCGGCTCCGACGTCGGGCATCTGCGCACCACCGCGCGCCGGGAGGGTGATCACTACGTGGTGAACGGCGCCAAGACCTACATCACCTCCGCGGTCCGCGGCGACTACGTGGTGACCGCGGTGCGCACCGGCGGGCCGGGCGCGGCCGGGGTGTCGCTGCTGGTGGTGGAGAAGGATGGGCCGGGCTGCTCACCCGGATTACAAGTCACCCGCAAGCTGGAGAAGATGGGCTGGCGCTCGTCGGACACCGCCGAGCTGTGCTACACCGACGTCGTGGTGCCGGCGGCGAACCTGGTCGGCGCCGAGAACACCGGGTTCGCCCAGATCGCGGCGGCGTTCGTCGCCGAGCGGGTCGGCCTTGCCGCGCATGCCTATTCGAGCGCGCAGCGCTGTCTGGACCTGAGCGTGCAGTGGTGCCGGGACCGGGAGACGTTCGGCAAGCCGCTGATCTCCCGGCAGGCGGTGCAGAACACCCTGGCCGAGATGGCCCGGCGGATCGACGTCGCCCGGGTGTACACCCGCCACGTGGTGGAGCGGCAGCTGGCCGAGGAGCCGAATCTGATCGCCGAGGTGTGCTTCGCCAAGAACACCGCGGTGGAGGCTGGCGAGTGGGTGGCCCACCAGGCGGTGCAGCTGTTCGGCGGGATGGGCTACATGGCCGAGTCCGAGGTGGAGCGCCAGTACCGGGACATGCGGATCATCGGCATCGGCGGCGGGACCACCGAGATCCTCACCTCCCTCGCCGCCAAGGTGCTGGGATATCAGGCATGATCAATCCGCCAGGCTCCGTTCCGCATCGTCGGAGGTGGCTATGACCGCGCTCACGTCCACCCTGGACCCGACCTCCCCCGGCTACACCGAGGCGGCGGCGGCGCTCACCGAGAAGCTCACCGACCTCGACACCGAGCTGGCCAAGGCGCTCGCCGGCGGCGGCGAGAAGTACGTCACCCGGCACCGCGATCGCGGCAAGCTCACCGCCCGGGAACGCATCGAGGCGCTGGTCGACCCGGACTCGCCGTTCCTGGAACTCTGCGGCCTAGCGGCGTGGGGCAGCAGCTTCCAGGTCGGGGCGAGCGTCGTCGTCGGGATCGGGGTGGTCAGCGGGGTGGAGTGCCTGCTGGTCGCCAACGACCCCACCGTCAAGGGCGGCACCTCCAACCCGTGGACGCTGCGGAAGGTGTTGCGCGGCAACCAGATCGCCTTGGAGAACCGGCTGCCGGTGATCTCGCTGGTCGAGTCCGGCGGGGCGGACCTGCCCACCCAGAAGGAGATCTTCATCCCCGGCGGGCAGATGTTCCGCGACCTGACCCGGCTCTCGGCCGCCGGTATCCCCACCATCGCGCTGGTGTTCGGCAACTCCACCGCCGGCGGAGCCTACATCCCGGGCATGTCCGACCACGTGGTGATGATCAAGGAGCGCTCCAAGGTGTTCCTGGCCGGCCCGCCGCTGGTCAAGATGGCCACCGGGGAGGAGTCCGACGACGAGGCCCTGGGCGGCGCCGAGATGCACGCCCGGACCTCGGGCCTGGCCGACTACTTCGCCGCCGACGAGCTCGACGCGCTGCGGATCGGCCGGCAGATCGTGGCCCGGCTGAACTGGGTCAAGCAGGGTCCGACGCCGGGGCCGGTCACCGAGCCGCGGTTCGACACCGAGGAGCTGATCGGCATCGTGCCGGCCGATCTGCGCATCCCGTTCGACCCGCGGGAGGTGATCGCCCGGATCGTCGACGACTCGGATTTCGACGAGTTCAAGCCGCTGTACGGCTCCTCGCTGGTCACCGGCTGGGCCCGGCTGCACGGCTACCCGCTGGGCATCCTGGCCAACGCCCGCGGTGTGCTGTTCAGTGCGGAGGCGCAGAAGGCCACCCAGTTCATCCAGCTGGCCAATCGGTCCGACACGCCACTGTTGTTCCTGCACAACACCACCGGCTACATGGTGGGCCGCGCCTACGAAGAGGGCGGGATGATCAAGCACGGCTCGATGATGATCAACGCGGTGTCCAACTCCACCGTGCCGCACATCTCGGTGGTGATCGGCGCCTCCTACGGCGCGGGAAACTACGGCATGTGCGGGCGTGCCTACAACCCGCGGTTCATGTTCGCCTGGCCGTCGGCGAAGTCCGCGGTGATGGGCGGGACGCAGCTGGCCGGGGTGCTCTCCATCGTCAGCCGGGCCGCCGCGGCCGCCCGCGGGCAGGACTTCGACGAGGAGGCCGACGCGGCGCTGAAGGCCGCGGTGGAGGCGCAGATCGACGCCGAGTCGCTGCCGATGTTCCTCTCCGGGCGGCTCTACGACGACGGGGTGATCGACCCGCGTGACACCCGCACCGTGCTGGGGATGTGCCTGTCGGCCATCGCCGGCGCGCCGATCGAGGGGACGTCGAACTTCGGCGTCTTCCGGATGTGAGGGCTGCCGTGACCATCACCAGAGTCCTGGTGGCCAACCGGGGCGAGATCGCCCGCCGGGTCTTCGCCAGCTGCCGCCGGCTCGGCCTGGGCACCG
>NZ_JBYCLB010000524.1:0-5933 GCF_057473705.1 Mycobacterium sp. TH-M15
AATTACCGGAGTTTCCGCAGCTCAACCCGACCCCCACAAATACCGCGACTACGAACTGGCCTGCGCCGCAACCGCCGCATAACTGCGAAACTCAAGATAGTACAAACGGCTGTTTCTGCACATGGGGGCGTGCTCCGGTTCGTCACAAGGCACGACCAACCACATCACCGGCCCGACTCGCGGGGCCGGGTAACCGAACCACAGTTACAGGCGTGGTTCAATATTCGCCGGAACACGCCGACGCACAGCATTCGCAGCAGGTTGTTCGAGAGTTCTCCGAAAGGGTCGAGGAAGCGATATGGACGGCGCCATGGCGCACGCTAATCGAGGGGACGACTCGCAGACCGCCGATGGGCTCACCCGCCGTGAACACGACATCCTGGCGTTCGAGCGGCAGTGGTGGAAGTACGCCGGGGCCAAGGAGGAGGCCATCAAGGAGCTGTTCTCCATGTCGGCCACCCGCTACTACCAGGTGCTCAACGCCCTGGTCGACCGGCCGGAGGCGCTGGCCGCCGACCCGATGCTGGTCAAGCGGCTGCGCCGGCTGCGGGCCAGCCGGCAGAAGGCGCGTGCGGCCCGCCGCCTCGGCTTCGACGTCCCCTGAGCGCGGCCGGCTCGCGGCGCGTTTTCGGGTTGCCGCCCGTCGCTTGGATACAGTGGTCGCAATGAACGAGCACATCCCCGACTCCTCCGGGCTCCCGCTGCGGGCCATGGTGATGGTGCTGTTGTTCCTCGGGGTGGCTTTCCTGCTGATCGGGTTTCAGGCGATGGGGTCGGGCCGGAGCGTCGACGACGCGGCGATGCACACGGCGGTCACCACGACCGCGCCGTCGCCGAAGCCCAAGCCGGTGGAGAAGCCCGACGTGCGGGTGTACAACATCTCCGAGGAGGCGGGGGTCGCCGCCCGCACCGCCGGCCAGCTGCGCGACGCCGGCTGGACCGTCACCGAGGTCGACAACCTGGAGTTCCCGGGCATCACCGCGACCACCGTGTACTTCGGCGAGCGCCCCGGTGAGCAGGACGCGGCCACCGCGGTCGGCAAGCTGCTGGACGCCCCGGTGGAGCCGCGGCTTCCCGAGTTGGCTGACCAGGCGCCCGGTGTCATCGTGCTGGTCACCCCGTGAGCCCGGTCTCAAGCTAGGCTGCTCCCTATGGTTACGCCGATCAGCACCGCCCGTCGCCGCGCCGTCGCGGCCGCCGCCCTGTTCGCCGCCTCGGCCGTGCTGGCAGGCGGCTGCACCCCGAACCAGCGGCCGTCGACCGCGCCGGGAACCACCCCGGCGATCTGGACCGGCTCACCGGCACCGCAGGGGCCGGTGGAGCCCGCCGGCCCGGGCGCCCCGGGCAGCCTGATCGCCCGCCTGACCACGCCGGACGGCACCGAGGTGGCCACCGCCACCTTCGACTTCAGCCAGGGCTACGCAACGGTCACCGTGCAGACCACCGGGTCGGGGAACCTCGCCCCCGGCTTCCACGGCCTGCACATCCACTCGATCGGCAAGTGTGAGGCCGACTCGGTCGCCCCCGCCGGTGGCGAGCCGGGGAATTTCCTGTCGGCGGGCGGGCATTTCCAGGCACCGGGCCACAGCGGGCACCCGCAGAGCGGCGATCTGACCTCGTTGCAGGTGCGCCAGGACGGCAGTGGGCTGTTGGTGACCACTACCGACGCGTTCACCCGGGCCGACCTGTTGGCCGGGACGAAGACCGCGCTCATCATCCACGCCGAGGACGACAATTTCGGCAACATCCCTGCGGACCGTTACTCGCAGGTCAACGGCACGCCCGGCGCCGACCAGACCACGCTGACCACAGGCGATGCCGGTAAACGGGTGGCCTGCGGTGTCATCGAGTCCGGCTAGCAGGCCCGCTACCAACGGCGTCGCCCACATCGACTTCGCCGGCTCCGCCGCGCCAACGCTCGGTGTGGAATGGGAGTTCGCGCTGGTCGACGCGGAGACCCGCGACCTGGCCAACGAGGCGGCAGCGGTCTTCGCCGACCTCGGCGAGAACCCACGGGTGCACAAAGAACTGCTGCGCAACACCGTCGAACTGGTCAGCGGCGTCTGCGACAGCACGCCGCAGGTCATCGACGACCTGCGGCAGACCCTGGACGCCACCCGACAGATCGTGCACAACCGGGGCATGGAGCTGTTCGGTGCCGGCGCCCATCCGTTCGCCCAGTGGTCGGCGCAGAAACTCACCGACTCGCCGCGCTACGCCGAACTGATCAAACGCACCCAGTGGTGGGGTCGGCAGATGCTGATCTGGGGGGTGCACGTGCACGTCGGGCTCTCCTCCGCGGCGAAGGTGATGCCGATCATGACATCGCTGCTGCGGTACTACCCGCACCTGTTGGCGCTGTCGGCGTCGTCGCCGTGGTGGGGCGGCCAGGACACCGGCTACGCCAGCAACCGGGCGATGATGTTCCAGCAGCTGCCCACCGCCGGGTTGCCGTTCCACTTCCAGACCTGGCAGCAGTTCGAAGGGTTCGTGCACGACCAGAAGAAGACCGGGATCATCGACCACATCAACGAGATCCGCTGGGACATCCGGCCGTCGCCGCATCTGGGCACCCTGGAGGTGCGGGTCTGCGACGGGGTGTCCAATCTGCGGGAACTCGCTGCGCTGGTGGCGCTGACGCATTGCCTGGTCGTCGACCTGGACCGCCGGCTGGACGCCGGTGAGACGCTGCCGACCATGCCGCCCTGGCATGTCCAGGAGAACAAGTGGCGGGCGGCGCGCTACGGCCTGGACGCGGTGATCATCCTGGACGCGCAGAGCAACGAGCGGTTGGTCACCGACGACCTCGACGATCTGCTCACCCGGCTGCAGCCGGTCGCCGAGCGGCTGGACTGCGCCGACGAATTGGCCGCGGTGCGCGGCATCTACGCTTCCGATGCGTCCTACCAGCGTCAGCGCCGGGTGGCCGAGGAGCACGACGGCGACCTGCGCGCGGTGGTGGATTCGCTCGTCGCCGAGTTGGACGGCTAGCCGTGCCGCTGCCGATGTTCCCGCTGGAATGGGTGCTGTTGCCCAGCGAGGAGCTCTCGCTGCGCATCTTCGAGCTGCGCTACACCACGCTGGTGAGCGAGCTGATGCGCCGCCCCGACCCCGGCGACCGGCGGTTCGGGGTGGTGCTGATCTCCCGGGGCCGCGAGGTGGGCGGCGGCGAGCAGCGCTGCGACGTCGGGGTGATGGCGACCATCGCCCGGTGCAGCGAACTCGGCGGCGGGCGCTACCTGCTGCGCTGCGACGTCGGCGAGCGGATCCGGGTGCGCGAGTGGCTGCCGGACGACCCGTACCCGCGGGCGCTGGCCGAGTACTGGCCCGACGAGCCCGGCGAGCCGGTGAGCGACCGGCAGCTCCGGGACATCGAGCACCGGATCATCGCGCTGCTGGAACGGATCGCGGTGGCGCGCGGCGCCCGGTTCCTGCCCGGCGGTGACGCGCTGCTGGGCCGGCGGCGGCGCAGACTGGCCGCGCTGGAACCCGGGCGGCGGCTGTACACGCTCGCCGCTCGGGTTCCGATGGGCGAGGCGGACCGCTACGCGGTGCTGGCGGCGCCGTCGGTGGCCGATCGGCTGGCGGCGCTGCACGAGGCGGTGGACAGCGTCACCGCGATGATGGACTTCCAGCTCTCCGAGTGATCGGCGGTGATCAGCCGGGCAGGATGTCCAGCCGGCCGGCGATCCGTTCCACGTTGGTCGAGATGCGCCGCGTCGCCGCCATGCTCCGGTAGGCGACGACCAGGCCGAACAGCGCCACCGCGCCGTAGCTGGCCAGCCGGTCCGGGCGGGCGGTGAAGTCGGGCCGCGCGAGCGCGAACAGCGCCAGCACGGCGACCGCCAGCATGATCCAGGCGAGCTTGAACTGCCGCTCCAGCTGCGCCGGCCGCTTGTTGCGCAGGTAGGCCAGGCCGAGCCGGACCGTCGCGTACTGGACGGCGGGGTCGGCCGGGATGCCGCCTCGGGTCACCGCGACGATGGCCTGCTCGCGCTGGTCGGGTCCGAGCTCGGCCAGCGCCGCGATGGCCTCCCGGTGGCTGGCCTGGCCCTGGTAGCCGAGCATCGCCCCGAGCAGGAGACCGAAGGCGAGCGCCCCGCCGACCATGTGCAGCAGGTCGACGTCGCCGGGCGGCAGCAGCGTCTCGACCACCAGCCACAGCGCGGCGCCGTAACCGGCCAACCGGATGAACCGCAGCCACGGCCGCTGCAGCATCGCCCGAATGCGCACCGGGTTACCGCCGGGTCAGTGAGAAGACCCGCACGTCGCGGTGGGACCGGTCGCGGAAGACGTCGAAGTTGCGGGCGTAGTCACCGAACATCCGCAGGATCCGGTCGCGCTCCATGCCGATCACCCGGGTCGCGATCACCGGTATCTCCTCGCCGCCGATCGTCACCCAGGCGTTCGGGTCGTTGAGCAGGTTCGTCGACCAGGCCGGGTGCTTGACCTGACCGAAGTTCACCCCCACCAGGAACAGCCGGTCGTCCTCACGCATGTAGGCCAGCGGTGTCTCGCGCCGCTGCCCGGACTTGTGGCCGGTGGTGGTCAGCAGCAGCAGCGGCGCCCCGATCGGGCCGAAGATGGTCAGCAGCCCGTCGCTGTGTTCGAGCAGCCAGCGGTCCACCGGGGTCAGCTGGCGGATGATGAACGCACCCACCCGGGAACTGATGAACGCTTCGACCGGGCGGCGCAGCAGCGGGCCGGGATCCCTGCCCCAACGCACCTCCGGAAACGCCTCGCCAGCCACGGTTCAAACCTACCGTTCCGCGGCGAAGGCGCGCAGCGAATCCACCTGCGCTGCGTCCAGCGACGGGCGCACGGTCTGCCGGGCCGCGGCGACGTCGGCGGCGGTGACGTCGGCGGCGTCGACCGACCGCCGCATCGCGGTCAGCGCCGCCTCGCGCAGCAGCGCGACGCAGTCGGCGGCGCTGTAGCCGTCCAGTTCGGCTGCCAGCGCGTCGATGTCGACGTCGTCGTGCAACGGCACCGATTCTCCGGCCACCCGCAGGATCTCCCGGCGGGCGGCGGCGTCCGGTGGGTCGACGAAGACGAGTTTCTCCAGCCGGCCCGGCCGCAGCAGGGCCGGGTCGACGAGTTCGGGCCGGTTGGTGGCGCCGACCACCACCACGTCGCGCAGCGGGTCGACGCCGTCGAGCTCGGTCAGCAGCGCCGCCACCACCCGGTCGGTCACCCCGGAGTCGGTGCTCTGGCCGCGCCGCGGCGCCAGCGCGTCGATTTCGTCGAGGAACACCAGCGACGGCGCGGAGTCGCGGGCCCGATGGAACAGCTCGCGGACCGCCTTCTCCGAGCTGCCCACCCACTTGTCCATCAGCTCGGCGCCCTTGACGGCGTGCACGCTGACCCGTCCGGTGCTGGCCAGCGCGCGCACCACGAAGGTCTTGCCGCAGCCGGGCGGCCCGTAGAGCAGCACGCCGTGCGGCGGGTCGATGCCCAGCCGGGAGAAGGTGTCCGGGCGTTGCAGCGGCCACAGCACCGCCTCGGTCAGCGCCTGCTTGGTCGCCACCATGTCGCCGACGTCGTCGAGGGTGACCGAGCCGACGGAGATCTCGGCGGCGGCGGACCGGGAGAGCGGCCGGATGACGCTCAGCGCCCCGGCCAGATCGTCCTGGGTGAGCGTCGGGGCCGTGCTGCCGCCGCTGGCCCGCGACGCCGCCCGCAGCGCGGCCTCGCGGATCAGGGCCGCCAGATCCGCGGCGACGAACCCGGGTGTGCGGTCGGCGATCTCGGCCAGGTCAAGCTTCTTGGCCGGCACCGACTTGAGCAGCGCTTTCAGCAGGTCCGCGCGGATCGCGGCGTCGGGGAGGCTGAGCCGCAGCTCCCGGTCGCACAGGTCGGGCGCCCGCAGCCGGGTGTCCAGCCGGTCCGGCAGCGCCGAGGTGGCGACGAACGCCACCCCGCTGGTGGCCACC
>NZ_JBYCLB010000525.1:0-4022 GCF_057473705.1 Mycobacterium sp. TH-M15
ACCGTCGTCGCAGTGAGCGAACCTCCGCGCGTCGACATCCGCCACCCGACGGTCTCCGACGGGCCCGCGCTATGGCGGCTGGCCACCGACAGCGTCACCCTGGACGTCAACTCCCCCTACGCCTACCTGCTCTGGTGCCGCGACTTCGCGGCGACCTCGGTCATCGCCGAGGTCGGGGGGCGGGCGGCCGGGTTTGTCACCGGCTATCGGCGCCCCGAGCAGCCGAGCACCTTCATGCTGTGGCAGGTGACCGTCGACTCGGCGCACCGCGGGGCGGGCATCGCCGGGAGGTTGCTCGACCACCTGATCAGTCGGCTGGTGCCGCGCGGCGTCACCCACCTGGAGACGTCGATCACCCCCGACAACGACGCCAGCCGGCGGCTGTTCGGCTCGTTCGCCCGCCGGTGGGACGCCGATCTGGTCCGCTCGGAGCTGTTCGGTGCCGACTTGTTCCCCGGCGGTCACCTGGCCGAGGAGCTGTTTCGGATCGGTCCGCTGCGGGCACCCGACCCGGATAACCCGGGCGGGTGCGGCTTGAGATAACGAAATGGTCTCGGTAGTGTCGCGGACGCGCAAACGTGAGCCTCGACACCACGTCGGGGATCCCGAGCGGGGTGGTAGGTCGAGGTGGTCTGATTCGGGCGCCACAAGTCGGAACTCGACCTCTCGTTCCGTCGTTTCACACGCGGACGGAGGAACCATGACGATCTTCGAGGACCTGGAGTCCGAGGTACGCAGCTACTGCCGGTCCTGGCCGGTGGTGTTCGACCGGGCGGCCGGCGTGCACCTCTGGGACGTCGACGGCAACCAGTACCTGGACTTCTTCGCCGGCGCCGGCGCGCTCAACTACGGCCACAACAATCCCCGGCTGCGCGAGCCGCTGCTGGAGTACCTGACCAGCGACCGGATCGTGCACAGCCTGGACATGCACACCGCCGCCAAGGCGCGATTCCTGGAGCGGTTCCGCGACGTGATCCTCAAACCCCGGGGGCTGGACTACAAGGTGCAGTTCCCCGGGCCCACCGGCACCAACTCGGTGGAGACCGCGCTGAAACTGGCTCGCAAGGTCAGCGGCCGGGAGAGCGTGATCAGCTTCACCAACGCCTTCCACGGGATGACGCTGGGGTCGCTCTCGGTCACCGGTAACTCGATGAAGCGCGGCGGCGCCGGCATCCCGCTGGTGCACGCCACCCCGATGCCCTACGACAACTACCTCGGCGGCGTGGTGCCCGACTTCATCTGGTTCGAGCGGCTACTGGCCGACAGCGGTAGCGGCCTCAACCAGCCGGCCGCGGTGATCGTCGAGACGGTGCAGGCCGAGGGCGGGATCAACGTGGCCCGGCTGGAGTGGCTGCAGGGGCTGGCCGACCTGTGCCGCCGGCACGAGCTGCTGTTGATCGTCGACGAGGTGCAGATGGGCTGCGGGCGCACCGGGCCGTTCTTCAGCTTCGAAGCGGCCGGCATCGTGCCGGACATCGTCTGCCTGTCCAAGTCGATCAGCGGCTACGGCCTGCCGATGGCGCTGACCCTGTTCCGCCCCGAGCTCGACGTGTGGGAGCCGGGCGAGCACAACGGCACCTTCCGTGGCCAGAACCCGTCGTTCGTCACCGGCGCCGCGGCGTTGGATCTGTACTGGACCGACGACCGGTTGGAGAAGGACGTGGCCCGCAAGGGCGAGCTGATCGACCGGGCGCTGCGTGCGGCGGTCGACGGGCTGAACGGCGTCGAGGTGCGCGGCCGCGGCCTGATCCGCGGGGTGGCGTTCGACGACGCCGAGCTGGCCGGCGCGGTCTGCAAGGAGGCGTTCAGCCGCGGCCTGTTGATGGAGACCTCCGGCCCGGAGGGCGAGGTGGCTAAGCTGATGCCGGCCCTGGTGATCGACGACGATGATCTTGCCCGTGGCCTGAGTATCGCCACCGAGTCGATCGCTGCGGTTGCCGCACGCGAGCTGGCCGGCACCGCCGAAAGGAGCCCCAGATGATCGTTCGTACCCTCGACGAGATCGCGCACACCGACCGCGACGTCCACGCCGAGACCTGGCGCAGCCGGCGGCTGCTGCTGGCGCGCGACGGGCAGTCGTATTCGATGCACGACACCATCCTGTACGCGGGCACCGAGACCAGCATGTGGTATGCCAACCACGTCGAGGCGGTGTACTGCGTCAGCGGCGAGGGCGAGCTGTTCAACGACGAGACCGGCGAGGTGCACCAGCTGGCCGACGGCACGCTGTACCTGCTCGACGGCCACGAGCACCACCGGGTGCGGGCGGCCACCGACCTGCGGATGGTCTGCGTGTTCACCCCGCCGGTCACCGGCCGGGAGGTGCACGACGAGACCGGCGCCTACCCGGCGGCGATGCCGGAGGCCGAAGGCGCGGTCTCGTGACCGCGGTCGCCGCCGACCGCCAGGACCGATATCCGACCCGCGGCGCCGCCACGACCGGAATCGAGCCGCGGCACGACCCGGTCGTCTGGGGTGACGGGGCGGTCGGCGGCCCGCTGGACGAGGGGCTGCTGCGCCGGTTCGACGCCGACGGGTTCCTGGTGGTCAACGCCCTGCTGGAGCCGGACGTCGTCGCCGACCTGCGCGCCGAGCTGGACGCGCTGCGCGCCGACCCGGCGCTGGTCGACGACGACCGCTCGGTGCTGGAGCCGGAGAGCCGGGAGATCCGGTCGATCTTCGAGGTGCACAAGGTCAGTGCGGCGTTCGCCGCGCTGGTCGCCGACCCGCGGCTGGCGGGCCCGGCCCGTCAGCTGCTCGGCTCCGATGTCTACGTGCACCAGAGCCGGGTCAACTTCAAACCCGGCTTCACCGGCAAGGAGTTCTACTGGCACTCCGACTTCGAGACCTGGCACGCCGAGGACGGCATGCCCGCCCCGCGCGCGGTCAGCGTCTCGGTGGCGCTCACCGAGAACCTGGACTGCAACGGCTCGTTGCTGATCATGCCCGGCTCGCACCGCTCGTTCGTGTCCTGCCCGGGCGAGACCCCGCCGGATCACTACCTGTCGTCGCTGCGCCGCCAGGAGATCGGCACCCCCGACCCGGAGAGCCTGACCCGGCTGGCCGACGCGCACGGCATCCGCCAGATCACCGGGCCGGCCGGCTCGGCGGTGTTCTTCGACAGCAACTGCATGCACGGGTCGGCCAGCAACATCACCCCGTACGCGCGGTCGAACGTGTTCATCGTCTACAACAGCGTGCAGAACACCCTGGGCGAGCCGTTCGGCGCGGCCACCCCGCGGCCGAGTTTCATCGCCAGCCGCACCTTCGACCCGGTGTAGCCCGGGCCGGCCTCAGAGCAGGCCGGCCAGGATGTCGGGGATGCTCGCGGTCCCGGCGCCGGCTGCCTCGCCGCCGAACAGCGAACTCAGGTCGGTGCCGAGCGAGCCGAGCAGGCTGCCGAAGTCGAGACCCGGCAGGGCGCCCAGCGTAACGGCCGCGGTTGACGTCGGGACGGTCCCGTTGAGCACCTCCGCGAAGACCTGGCTCAGGCCGGCCAGGGCACCGAAGGGGCCGACCCCGACCCCTTCGGCGATCGAGCCGCCGGCGGGCAGCAGTCCGATGGCGTTGAATATAGAGCCGCCGGCATCAGTTGCCGGGTCTAAAAGGCTGCCGCTTCCTATCACCTCCCCGGGGCTGAGCAGCCCGCCGAAGGCGATGTCGGCCAGCCCGGAGATGTCCAGCGGGGCACCGTTGAACGGGGCCAGGAGCACGTCGACCGGCAGGTTGATCAGCGTCTCCAACGCCCCCAGCGGACCCGAGCCGGTGCCGATCAGGTCACCGATGATGAGCTGGACGTCGGTGGCCAGCGCCGCGAACGGCGCGATGAACGGATCCACCCCGCCCGCCAGCAGCCCGCTCAGCGGTGACGCGGAGAAGTCGAGGAGTGTTCCGGCCAGTCCCGGCGCGGTGACCGTCTCGAACGCCAGTTGATGGAGGCTATTGAGGGTCCAATCGGAGAGCGGCTGGAGGAAGGTCTTGTGGTCCCCGCCGAGGAAAGTCAGGGCGTCGAACAGCGGACC
>NZ_JBYCLB010000526.1:0-1994 GCF_057473705.1 Mycobacterium sp. TH-M15
CCAGCTGCAGCTGGGCGGGTTGTCGGTGCTGGTCCTCGATGAGGCCGACGAGATGCTCGATCTGGGCTTCCTTCCCGATATCGAGCGCATCTTGCGGCAGATCCCCACCGACCGGCAATCGATGTTGTTCTCGGCGACCATGCCGGACCCGATCATCACGCTGGCCCGCACATTCATGGACCAGCCCACCCATATCCGGGCCGAGGCACCGCACTCCTTGGCGGTGCACGACACCACCGAGCAGTTCGTCTACCGCGCCCACGCATTGGACAAGGTGGAGCTGGTCAGCCGGATACTGCAGGCGCGTGACCGGGGCGCGACGATGATCTTCACCCGCACCAAGCGCACCGCGCAGAAGGTCGCCGATGAGCTGGGCGAACGCGGTTTCGCGGTGGGCGCCGTGCATGGTGACCTCGGACAGATAGCGCGGGAGAAGGCACTCAAAGCTTTTCGGACCGGCAATGTCGATGTGCTGGTCGCCACCGACGTGGCCGCCCGCGGCATCGACATCGACGACGTCACCCACGTCATCAACTACCAGTGCCCTGAAGACGAGAAGATGTACGTCCACCGCATCGGACGCACGGGCCGTGCCGGTCGCACCGGGGTCGCGGTCACCTTGGTGGACTGGGACGAGCTGCCCCGCTGGGAGACGATCGACAAGGCGCTGGGCTTGGGGTCCCCCGATCCGGCCGAGACCTACGCCAGCTCGCCCCATCTGGACACCGAGTTGGCCATCCCGGCCGAGGCCAGCGGAACTGTCGGCGCGCCGCGCAAGGCGCAGGTCAAACGCCGCGGCACCGACCGTGACGGGGACAAGTCGGAAGCGCCAGAGAAAGCCGAGAAGCCGGCGCGGACGCGCACTGGCGCACGGCGACGCCGCACCCGTGGCGGCCAACTCGTCACCGGACATCCCACCCACAACTTGGCCACCGCCACCTTGGCCAGCAACGGCGAAGCCGTCGCGGAGACGCCGCCGAGTTCCTCGCCCGGCTCCCCATCCACTGACGTCCGCCGTCGCCGGCGCCGCCGCCGCAAGCCGACGGAGGGCGTCGACAACGGTCTCAACAAGAACCTGGCTGCACAGGCAAACTGAGCTTCTGACGCATGGTCAGACCCGAACGCCGGACCAAGGCCGACATCATGGCCGCCGTGACGATCGCGGTCGTCCTCGCCACCGCCGCGTCGCTGATCTGGTGGACCAGCGACGCCCGGGCCACCCTCAGCCGGCCGGCCGCCACCCCGGCGCCCAACCCGACTCCGGCTCGAGAAGTGCCGGCCTCCCTCAACCAGCTCTGGGCCGCTGCCAGTCCTGCCACCACCGCCCCCGTGGTGGTGGGTGGGGCGGTAATCACTGGCGACGGGCGCCAGGTGGATGGGCGCGACCCCGCCACGGGCGAGTCGCGCTGGAGCTATGCCCGCGACAGCGATCTGTGCGGGGTGTCCTGGGTCTACCATTACGCCGTCGCGGTCTATCGAGATGACCGCGGTTGCGGTCAGGTCAGCACCATCGATGGGTCCACCGGCCGTCGCGGAGCCGCCCGCAGTAGCTACGCCGATCCACACGTGCGCCTGTCCTCTGACGGCACGGCGGTGTTGTCGGCCGGCGATACCCGCCTGGAACTCTGGCGCTCGGACATGGTCCGGATGCTCGCCTACGGTGAGATCGACGCCCGGGTGAAACCGTCGGCGCGGGGACTGCACTCCGGATGCACGCTGGAGTCCGCAGCAGCCAGCTCGTCGGCGGTATCGGTGCTCGAGGCCTGTGCCAATCAGGCCGACCTGCGGCTCGTGCTGTTGCGCCCGGGAAAAGAAGACGACGAACCCCAACAACGCCTGGTGGCCGAACCCGGGGTCCGGTCGGGTTCGGGGGCTCGCGTGCTGACGGTGTCCGACACCAATACGGCCGTTTATCTGCCCGGAGAAGCCGGCGCGCAGCCCAGAGTGGACGTGATCGACGAGACCGGAACCACCGTGGCGAGCACACTGCTGGC
>NZ_JBYCLB010000527.1:0-4196 GCF_057473705.1 Mycobacterium sp. TH-M15
GTGGCGTATCCGGGCAGGTCCGGGTCGAGCGCGGCGAAACCGACGACGGGCCGCTCGTCCAGAATCTCGGCGGCGGTGGCGCTGAGCCGGCTGCGCACCACCCGCACCGCCCGGCGGTACGGCTCGTCGCGATGCTCGGTCGCCCGGTCGGCGCCGGCCAGTGCGGTCAGCTCGGCGGTGACCTCGACCAGCCGGCCCGACATGGACAGCTCCTGCTCCAGCGCGGCCAGTTCGGCGAGGTAGTGCGCCAGCGCGGTCTGCGCGGCGCCCGCGGTGGCGAACCGGACCACCTCGGCGGTGACGTACGGATTGCCGTCCCGGTCGCCGCCGATCCACGAACCCGGCCGCAGCATCGGTTCGGCGAGCAGGCCGGCGTCGGGCCAGCGGGACCGCAGTGCGCCCCGCACGTCGGCGTTGAGCTGCGGGATGACGGCCAGGAACGCGGCCGGGTAGTACCGCAGCCCGGCGGCGATCTCGTCGGTGATCTGCGGCCGCGACAGTCGGACCAGGGCGGTCTGCCACAGGGTGAGCACCTGGCGGCGCAGCTCCAGCTCGATGTCGTGGGCCTGGAAACACGAGGTGTCGGTCTCGGTGCGGCCTTCGGCCCGCAACCGCATCAGCTCGGTGATCCGGTGCTGGGTGACGAAGACCGTGCGGCGGCGGGTCTCGGTGGGGTGGGCGGTGATCACCGGTGCGACCAGCGCCCCGGCCAGCGCCGCGGCGACCCGCCCGGTGTCCAGCCCGGCCGCGTCCAGCTTGCGGTAGCTGGCCGCCAGGGTGCTCTCCGGCGGCGGCTCGCCGGCGGCGACGTGGATGGCGCGGCGCCGCTCGCGGTGGATGTCCTCGGCCACGTTGGCCAGCAGCGCGAAGTGGGTGAACGCCCGGATCACCGGGATGGCCCGGTGGATGTCGATGCCGGTGAAGAGCTGCGCCACCTCGGCCCGGTCGATCTCCGAGCGGCGCACCGCAAACGCCGCGACCCGGGCCCGCTCGACCAGGTCGAACACCTGGTCGCCGTGCTGTTCCCGCACGGTGTCGCCGAGGATGGCGCCGAGCAGCCGGATGTCGTCGCGCATCGGCTCGGTGGCCTCGCGGCCGACCCGGGTGCGCCGCACCGCGCCGATCGGGGCGAGCGCGGCGTCCGGAACCTCAGCCATGGCGCCCGGGATCGACGGCGGCAGCGATCATCGGTAGATCGCCCGCTCGTAGCGCCATATCACCCCGGCCAGCCCGAACCTGGTTCAGCGGTACTTGATCAGCAGCGCCATCGCGACGATGGAGACCAGCCAGATGCCGGTGACGAACAGGGTCAGCCGGTCCAGGTTCTTCTCCACCACCGTCGACCCGGAGAGACTGGACTGCACACCACCGCCGAACAGCGTGGACAGCCCGCCGCCCTTGGCCCGGTGCAGCAGCACCAGCAGCACCAGCAGCAGGCTGGTGATCACCAGGATGATCTGCAGCGCTAAAACCATGGCCGTGAGCCTACCGGCTGGGCCACCGCGGGCCGCAACCGGCAGGGCGGCTCGAAGATCACCATCAGCGCGATGGCCGCTGCGGCCGGCCGTCGGTCCCCGGCCCCGGGCAGGGTGCTCACGGCAGCGGGCCCCCGGCGGCGATCGCCGCCAGGGTGGCGAACTGCTCACCGTCCAGCGACGCCCCGCCGACCAGCGCGCCGTCCACGTCGTCCTGGCCGATCAGCTCGCCGATGTTCTTGGCGTTCACCGAGCCGCCGTAGAGCACCCGCACCGTCTCGGCGGTCTTCGCGTCGGCCAGCGCGCCCAGCTCGGCGCGGGCCGCGGCGCAGACCTCCTGCGCGTCGGCCGCCCCGGCCACCCGGCCGGTACCGATCGCCCAGACCGGCTCGTAGGCGACCACCACCCGGGCGATCTGCTCGGTGCTCAACCCGGCCAGCGAGCCGCGCAGCTGTCCGACGCAGTGCTCGACGTGGTTGCCGGCCTCCCGGATCTCCAGCTGCTCGCCGAAGCAGACGATCGGGGTGAGGTGGTGTTTCAGTGCGGCGGCGGCCTTCGCGGCCACCAGCGCGTCGTCCTCGTTGTGGTAGCTGCGCCGCTCGGAGTGCCCGACGACGACGTGGCTGCAGCCGAGTTTGGCCAGGAACGCCCCGCTCACCTCACCGGTGTAGGCGCCCGAGTCGTGCACCGACAGGTCCTGGGCACCGAACGTCAACCGCAGCTTGTCGCCGTCGACCAGGGTCTGCACGCTGCGCAGGTCGGTGAACGGCGGCAGCACGGTGACATCCACCCGGTCGTAGTACTTGTCCGGCAGCGCGAAGGCGACCTTCTGCACCAGGGCGATCGCCTCGAAGTGGTTGAGGTTCATCTTCCAGTTGCCGGCGATCAGCGGCTTGCGAGTCATTGCGGCCCTCCGGTCTTGAGCACCTCGATGCCGGGCAGCGCCTTGCCCTCGAGGTATTCCAGCGACGCCCCGCCGCCGGTGGAGATGTGCGAGAAGCCGTCGTCCGGCAGGCCCAGTGCGCGCACCGCGGCCGCCGAGTCACCGCCGCCGACCACGCTGAACGCGCCTTTCTCGGTGGCCGCCGCGATGGCCTCGGCCACCCCCTTGGTTCCGGCGGCGAAGGCGGGGAACTCGAACACGCCCATCGGGCCGTTCCAGAAGATCGTCTTGGCGTTGGAGAGCAGGGTGGCGAACCGCTGCACCGACCCGGGGCCGATGTCCAGTCCCATCGTGTTCTCCGGGATCTCCTCGGCCGCGACGACGCCGGCGGCGGCGCCGCCGTCGAACGTCTCCGCCACAGCGATGTCCACCGGCAGCCGGATGACGTCGGCGTAGTCCAGCAGGAGCCGTTGGCAGGTGTCCACCATCCCGACTTCCAGCAACGAATTGCCGACCGGAAGCCCTTCAGCGGCAAGGAAGGTGAAGCACATGCCGCCGCCGATCACGATGCTGTCCGCCTTGCCGGCCAGCGATTCGATCACGCCCAGCTTGTCGGAGACCTTGGACCCGCCCAGCACCACCGCGTATGGGCGCTCGGTGGACTCGGTGAGCTGGCGCAGCACCCGGATCTCCTCGGCCACCAGGGTGCCGGCGTAGCACGGCAGCAGGGTGGCCACGTCGTAGACCGAGGCCTGCTTGCGGTGCACCACACCGAACCCGTCGGAGACGAACGCGCCCGGCGAGCCGTCCGGGCCGGCCACCAGCTCGGCGAGCTGGTGGGCCAGCGCGCGGCGCTCTCCCTCGACCTTGCTGGTCTCCCGCGCGTCGAAGCGGACATTCTCCAGCAGCAGCACGTCGCCGTCGGTCAGCCCCTCGGCGCGGGCCAGCGCGTCGGTGCCCACCACGTCGGCGGCGAGCTGCACGTGCCGGCCCAGCCGCTCGCCCAGCGCGGCGGCGACCGGCGCCAGCGACAGCGCCGGGTCCGGCCCGTCGGCGGGCCGGCCCAGGTGTGCGGCGACCACCACCTTGGCGCCGGCGTCGACCAGCGCCTTCAGCGTCGGCACCGACGCGGTGATCCGACCGGCGTCGGTGATATAGCCGGTCCCCCCCTCCGAGAAGTCGAGCGGCACGTTCAGGTCCGAGCGCACCAGCACGCCCCGGCCGGCGACCCCGGCCGCCAGCAGGTCGTCGAGGGTCTTGATCGACGCGGAATCCGCCACGGCGCTACAGCGACCGGGCGACCAGGGCGACCAGGTCCACCAGCCGATTGGAGTAGCCCCACTCGTTGTCGTACCAGGAGACCACCTTGGCCTGCTTGCCGATCGCCTTGGTCAGGCCGGCGTCGAAGATCGAGCTGTGCGGGTCGGTGACGATGTCGGTGGAGACGATCGGCAGGTCGTAGTAGCGCAGGATGCCCTTGAGCTTGCCCTCGGCGGCGGCCTTGAAGGCGGCGTTGATCTGCTCGACACCGGCCGCCTTGGACAGCTCGGCGGTCAGGTCGGTGACCGAGCCGGTGACCACCGGAACCCGCAGCGCGTAGCCGTCCAGCTTGCCCTGCAGCTCCGGCAGCACCAGGCCGATGGCCTTGGCCGCCCCGGTGGAGGTGGGCACGATGTTGACCGCGGCGGCGCGGGCCCGGCGCAGGTCCGTGTGCGGCCCGTCCTGCAGATTCTGGTCCTGGGTGTAGGCGTGGATGGTGGTCATCAGGCCGTTGACGATGCCGAACTCGTCGTTGAGCACCTTGGCCAGCGGGGCCAGGCAGTTGGTGGTGCACGACG
>NZ_JBYCLB010000528.1:0-4840 GCF_057473705.1 Mycobacterium sp. TH-M15
GACGCGTTCCACGCCGCGACCTGACCCGGCTCACATCCGCACCCGGCTGCGAACCGGCTGTTTTCGCTGCAAGCGAACTGGGCTGCGGCCGGTATTCGGAAACGTTTCCCGGTTTCGCGGCGTTGGCCTGGTAGGTCCCGGTTGGGTCCAACGGCTGGCGGGGACGGGATGCCGCACCGCCGAGTGGTGGGCAACCGAAGCCGGGACACCGTGCCGGCATCCGACCACTAGAGTGGATGGAAGGTACCGCGCCGGCCGCTGTACGTGTGAGGGAGAGCAGGTAGCCGCATGTTCGAGAGATTCACCGACCGTGCCCGCCGGGTCGTCGTCCTGGCCCAGGAAGAGGCCCGGATGCTCAACCACAACTACATCGGCACCGAGCACATCCTGTTGGGCTTGATCCACGAGGGTGAAGGGGTGGCCGCCAAGTCACTGGAGTCGCTGGGCATCTCCCTGGAGGGAGTGCGCAGCCAGGTCGAGGAGATCATCGGCCAGGGTCAGCAGGCGCCGTCCGGACACATCCCGTTCACCCCGCGGGCCAAGAAGGTGCTGGAGCTGAGCCTGCGCGAGGCGCTGCAGCTCGGCCACAACTACATCGGCACCGAGCACATCCTGCTCGGTCTGATCCGGGAGGGCGAGGGGGTGGCCGCCCAGGTGCTGGTGAAGCTCGGCGCCGACCTGACCCGGGTCCGCCAGCAGGTGATCCAGCTGCTCTCCGGATACCAGGGCAAGGAGACCGCCGAGGCCGGCACCGGTGGCCGGGGCGGCGAGTCGGGCAACCCGTCGACGTCACTGGTGCTCGACCAGTTCGGCCGCAACCTGACCGCGGCCGCCGCCGACGGCAAGCTCGACCCGGTGATCGGCCGGGAGAAAGAGATCGAGCGGGTCATGCAGGTGCTCTCCCGGCGGACCAAGAACAACCCGGTGCTGATCGGCGAGCCCGGCGTCGGCAAGACCGCCGTCGTGGAGGGGCTGGCCCAGGCCATCGTCAACGGCGAGGTCCCCGAGACGCTCAAGGACAAGCAGCTCTACACCCTGGACCTCGGCTCGCTGGTGGCCGGCAGCCGGTACCGCGGCGACTTCGAGGAGCGGCTGAAGAAGGTGCTCAAGGAGATCAACACCCGCGGCGACATCATCTGTTTCAACGACTCGCTGCACCCCCTGGTCGGCGCCGGCGCCGCCGAGGGCGCCATCGACGCGGCGTCGATCCTGAAACCGAAGCTGGCCCGCGGCGAGCTGCAGACCATCGGCGCCACCACGCTCGACGAGTACCGCAAGTACATCGAGAAGGACGCCGCCCTGGAACGCCGGTTCCAGCCGGTGCAGGTCGGTGAGCCGACGGTGGAGCACACCATCGAGATCCTCAAGGGGCTGCGGGACCGTTACGAGGCGCACCACCGGGTGTCGATCTCCGACGGCGCGATCGTGGCCGCGGCCACCCTGGCCGACCGCTACATCAACGACCGCTTCCTGCCGGACAAGGCGATCGACCTGATCGACGAGGCCGGCGCGCGGATGCGGATCCGGCGGATGACCGCGCCGCCGGATCTGCGCGAGTTCGACGAGAAGATCGCCGACGCGCGCCGGGAGAAGGAGTCGGCGATCGACTCGCAGGACTTCGAGAAGGCCGCCAATCTGCGCGACCGGGAGAAGCAGCTGGTTGCTCAGCGAGCCGAGCGGGAGAAGCAGTGGCGCTCCGGTGATCTGGATGCGATCGCCGAGGTCGACGACGAGCAGATCGCCGAGGTGCTGGCCAATTGGACGGGCATCCCGGTCTTCAAGCTGACCGAGGCCGAGACCACCCGGCTGCTGCGGATGGAAGACGAGCTGCACAAGCGGATCATCGGCCAGGAGGACGCCGTCAAGGCGGTTTCGAAGGCCATCCGGCGCACTCGGGCCGGTCTGAAGGATCCCAAGCGGCCGTCCGGGTCGTTCATCTTCGCCGGCCCGTCCGGGGTGGGTAAGACCGAGCTGTCCAAGGCACTGGCCGAGTTCCTGTTCGGCGACGACGACGCGCTGATCCAGATCGACATGGGCGAGTTCCACGACCGGTTCACCGCGTCGCGGCTGTTCGGCGCCCCGCCCGGCTACGTCGGTTACGAGGAGGGCGGTCAGCTGACCGAGAAGGTGCGGCGCAAGCCGTTCTCGGTGGTGCTGTTCGACGAGATCGAGAAGGCGCACCAGGAGATCTACAACAGCCTGCTGCAGGTGCTCGAGGACGGTCGGCTCACCGACGGCCAGGGCCGCACGGTGGACTTCAAGAACACCGTGTTGATCTTCACCTCCAACCTGGGCACCGCCGACATCTCCAAGGCGGTCGGCCTGGGCTTCACCCAGAGCGGCGGGGAGAACAACTACGAGCGGATGAAACTGAAGGTCAACGACGAGCTCAAGAAGCACTTCCGGCCGGAGTTCCTCAACCGGATCGACGACATCATCGTCTTCCACCAGCTGACTCGCGACGAGATCATCCGGATGGTCGACCTGATGATCGGCCGGGTGGCCACCCGGCTCAAGGCCAAGGACATGGAGCTCGTCCTCACCGAGAAGGCGAAGTCACTGCTGGCCAAGCGGGGTTTCGACCCGGTGCTCGGTGCGCGTCCGCTGCGGCGGACCATCCAGCGCGAGATCGAGGACCAGCTCTCCGAGAAGATCCTCTTCGAGGAGGTCGGTCCGGGCCAGGTGGTCACCGTCGACGTGGACAACTGGGACGGCGAGGGTGCGCACGAGGATGCGGTGTTCACCTTCACCGGCGCCCCGAAGCCAGCCGAAGCCGCGGACGCCGGTTTGGCCAAGGCGGGCGCCGCCGGCGGCGGCGTGGGGCACAGCGCACCGGCCGAGTGATCGCGCTCGCCGCCGGGTCCCGCTGGGCCCGGCTGCGACGGTTCACCCGCGTCGGGTCACCCGGCCCACGCCGAGCTTCGACGAGGCGATGGCGCCCAGCCAGGTCACCGCGAACATCCCGGCGATCACCAGGCCGGCGCTGTTCAGGCTGATGCCGCTGATCCAGGTGGTCACCGGGTCGGTCCAGTTCACGCCGTCGTGCAGGATCGACGCCAGCTCGATCGACCCGATCAGCAGCGCCACCGCGATCGACAGGCCGGTGACGGCGAAGTCGTAGACGATCCTGCGGGCCGGCCGCAGAAACGCCCAGTCGTAGGCGACGATCATCAACAGCCCGTCGGCGGTGTCCGTCAAGGCCATCCCGGCAGCGAAGAGCAACGGCAGCACCAGGACCGCGTACCACGGTAGCCCGGCGGCGGCGGTGCCGCCGGCCAGCGCCAGCAGCGCGATCTCGGTGGCGGTGTCGAAGCCGAGCCCGAACAACACGCCCACCGGATACATCTGGACCGGGCGGGTGATCCGGCGCATGATCGGGCGCAGCAGCCGGGCCAGCAAACCCTGCACGCCCCGCGTGACGTCCACCTCATCCCCGGAGCGGTCGCCGCGGCGCAGCCGGCGGAATGCACGCCAGATACCGGCCATGGCGATGATGTTCATCACCGCGATCAGGCAGAGGAACAAGCCCGAAGCCAACGTCCCGGTCAGTCCGAGCAGCCGGCGGGCCGTTGAGCCGTCGTCGACCAGCGTGCCGACCGTCCGGGTGCCGGCGACCACCAGCAGGGCCATCACCAGGACCACGGTGGAGTGGCCGACGGCGAACCAGAAGCCCACGGCCGTCGGCTTCTGCCCGTCGCTCATCAGCTTTCGGGTGGTGTTGTCGATGGCGGCGATGTGGTCTGCGTCGAAGCCATGCCGCAGCCCGAACAGGTAGGCGGTCATCCCCAGCCCGATACCGAACGCCTCGGCGCCGGATGGCCCGGTGTGATACCCGCGCGCTGCGACGACCAGCACCAGAACGCCGAAGCCGACCAGGTGCATCACCGCGATCACCCCGAACAGTGCGCCGATCGTGATCCGGTCCCGGCGGTCGAAGACCGACACCAGACCGCGCGGCGAGCCGGTAACGGGCCCGGCCACATTCATGTGGGCATTTCTCCCGGGGTAGACGACCGCCGACCCGCCTACGGCGACGTCGGCAGCAACGCGAAGACCTGCTGGGCGACCTGAAGCAGCCAACTTCCGACACTCTTGCCGTGGTCACGCCGCCAGTTCAGCTGGAAGCTGACCACCCATGGCTGGCCGGTCTTGTCGACGGCGTACCAACTGAACGTCAGGTCGCCCGGGAGGCCGCCGGCTTTCGACCCGATGTAGGGCCAGTCGCGGTGCTTCAGGCCGATGCCGCTCACCGCGGCCATGATCTGTTTGACCGGTGCGG
Organism: Mycobacterium sp. TH-M15; assembly: GCF_057473705.1. Lineage (NCBI taxonomy): Bacteria > Bacillati > Actinomycetota > Actinomycetes > Mycobacteriales > Mycobacteriaceae > Mycobacterium > Mycobacterium sp. TH-M15. Next base: position 4,280 of record NZ_JBYCLB010000528.1, read on the forward strand.
CCGCGCCGACGGCGCCGTTCTGTAGCGCAACGTGCAGCCGGCAGATGTCCTCGGCGCTGGCGTACCACTCGGCGCCGTACTCGGAGGCGGGGATGTGCGCACGAGTCGGATCCGGTTCGTACGGACGGGAATTGGCCTGCCTGAGCAGGTCCGCACGGTCCTGCGGCGAACCGTTCTGCCACTGTTCGCGCAGATCCGGGCGGCCCCAGCCGACCGAGAACAGCTCGTACATGGTGGGGAACGGCGTCATGCTCGCCGGATCGTGATGGCCCGCGGCGGCCAGCGCCCGTTCGACCGCCCGGGCGCCGACCCGGCCGATCAGCAGGTCGGTCGCCATGTTGTCGCTGGTCGCGATCATCTTCTCGGCGGCGGTGCGCACCGAGACGTGGGCGCCGTCGGGCAGCTCCTCCAGGCCGGACGAGCCGACCACCTTGGCCTGGTCGGTCACCGTCAGCTGGTCATCCCAGGACACCGTCCCGGCCTTGACCCCGTCGGCGACCGCCAGCAGCACGTACAGCTTGAAAATCGATGCCAGCGGCAGAGATTCCCTGGTGTTGGTTC
>NZ_JBYCLB010000529.1:0-1885 GCF_057473705.1 Mycobacterium sp. TH-M15
CGGGCCGAGCCGGCGGCCTGGGACTGGCAGCGGGTGCCCGCCGAGGTCATACCCGGCGAGCTGGAGGTTAGGCTGCAGGGCATGCTCGCCCGCGAGCTCGGGGTGCCGGCGGCCGCGGTCGACATGGATCGGTCCTTCCCGGAGCTGGGCCTCGACTCGATCATGGCGACCGCGATCCTGCGCGAAGGCAAGCACCTGCTCGGCGTCGACCTGTCGGCGACGATGTTCTTCAACCACCCGACCATCTCGTCGCTGGCCGCGCATCTGGCCGAGCTGCTGATCTCGTTGCAGCCCCCGCCCGATGACCAGGAAACGGGTGCCGCCCGCGAGGACAGCGTGCTCGACGCGCTCTTCGACAGCATCGAATCGGCCCCGTCCGGCCGGGAGAGCGACCGGTGATGAAGACAGCGTTCAACCGGGTGGCGGCGATGACCGCCGACCAGCGCGCCGCGCTGACCGACCAGTTCGACAAGGCGTCGCGGATCGCGACCGCCGAACCGGTCGCGGTGATCGGCATCGGCTGCCGGTTCCCCGGCGGCGCGACCGGGCCGGACGGCTACTGGTCGCTGCTGGCCGGCGGCACCGACGCGATCGTCGACGTGCCGGCCGACCGCTGGGACGGCGAGGCGTTCTACGACCCCGACCCGCTGGCCGCCGGCCGGATGGCCTCCAAGTGGGGCGGTTTCCTGCCCGACATCGCCGGCTTCGACGCCGACTTCTTCGGCATCACCCCGCGCGAAGCCGAGGCGATGGACCCGCAGCAGCGACTGCTGCTGGAGGTGGCCTTCGAAGCGCTGGAGAACGCCGGCATCGCGACCGAGCGGCTCGGCGACGTCCGCGCCGCGGTGCTGGCCGGCGTCTACTACAACGAGTACCAGGCCTCCTCGGCGACCAACCCGGACGGCATCGACGCCTACTCGGCGACCGGCAACGCGCACAGCGTCACCGTCGGCCGGATCGCCTACCTGCTCGGGCTGCGTGGCCCGGCGGTGGCGGTGGACACCGCCTGCTCGTCGTCGCTGGTCGCCATCCACCTGGCCTGCCAGAGCCTGAAGCTGCGGGAGACCGACCTGGCGCTGGCCGGCGGGGTGAACCTGATGCTGCGCCCGGAGACCCAACTCGCCCTGTCCAAGTGGGGCATGCTGTCGCCGCGCGGCCGGTGCCACTCGTTCGACGCCGGCGCCGACGGCTTCGTCCGCGGCGAGGGCGCCGGGGTGGTGGTGCTCAAACGGCTCACCGATGCGGTCCGCGACGGCGACCGGGTGCTGGCGGTGGTGCGCGGCTCGGCGGTCAACTCCGACGGCCGTTCCAACGGGCTGACCGCGCCCAACGCCGGAGCCCAGAGCGACGTGCTGACCCGGGCGTTGCGCAGCGCCGACGTGACGGCGAACTCGGTGAACTTCATCGAAACCCACGGCACCGGAACCTCGTTGGGTGACCCGATCGAATTCGACGCGCTGGCCGAGGTTTACGGCCGCGGCGAGGCGCGCTGCGGTCTGGGCGCGGTGAAGAGCAACCTGGGCCACCTGGAGGCAGCCGCCGGCATCGCCGGCTTCATCAAGGCGGTGCTGGCCGTCCGGCACGGCAAGATCCCGCCGAACCTGCACTTCTCCCAATGGAATCCGGCGATCGACCCGTCGGCCACCCGGCTGTTCGTGCCGACCGAGCTGACCGCGTGGCCGGAGTCCGGCGAACCGCGCCGGGCCGGGGTGTCGTCGTTCGGGCTGGGCGGCACCAACGCGCACGTGGTGATCGAGCAGGGCCCGGAGCCGGCCCCGGCGGCCGCCGACCCGACGGTCACCACCCTGGTGCTGGCCGGCAAGACCGACCAGCGGGTGGCCGCCTGGGCGTCGGCGCTGGCCGACTGGCTGGCCGGCGACGGGGC
>NZ_JBYCLB010000530.1:0-4935 GCF_057473705.1 Mycobacterium sp. TH-M15
GCCGATGTGGTGATCGGCTTGGGCCCCTTTATCGCCGCACCCGCGCGTCGGCCCACCAACGACCGGCCCTGGCCCGACCAGCCGGGCGGGCCGACCAGGGTGGGGGTGTAGAAACCGGCCAGCACCTCACCCCAGGCGGCGCGGGCGGCGTCGTGGTCGCGGCCGGCCAGCCAGGACACGAACCGGCGATAAGACCCGGGTGCCGGCAGTCGTTGCCCGTCGTAGCTGGCGAACAATTCGCGCACCAGGATCGGCAGCGACCAGCCATCCATCACGATGTGGTGATTGGTCAGCACAAACCGATGGGAATCCTGAGCGAGGCGGATCAACGCCGCTCGAAATACCGGCTGATCGCCCAGCTCGCACACCGCCGCCCGCTCGGCGGCGCAGACCCGCTCGATCTGCTCGGCCACGCTGCCCTCGGCACCGTCGACGTCGAGATCGATGTCGACATAGCGCCACGGCACCCACGGATCGGTGGGGACGATCTGCACCGGCTCGTCGAACTGCTCGGAGAACCGGGCCGCCACGTGCGGATGCCGATACGCCACCGCATGCAATGCATCCCGCAACCGGTGCACATCGACAGGACCGGACAGCCCGATATCGAGTTGCACCGCGTACACGTCGTCGGCACTGCCCCGCGTCGCATTGGCGTGAAACAGCAGCCCTTGCTGCAATGGAGTCAGCGGCAGAACATCAGCGATCCGCATACAACCGCTCGAGCTCGTCAATTTGCTGCTGGCTCAACGGAGTAAGCGCAATATCCGAGGGAGTCAACCCGCCCCCGCCGTGGCGGACGTGCGCACAAATCCCGGCCAGGGCCTCGAACCACAACCCGCTCAGCCGGCGGACCTGCGTTTCGTCGAGCACCGAGGCCGCCCATGTCCATGTCGCGTGCAGATACGGGCCGGCATCGGTGTCGACGGTGCCGGCGTTGAGTTCCAGGGTGTGTGCCAACGGCATCGGCAACCGCGAGCTGACGCGCAGACGAGCCAGGCCGTCGTGGCAGATCCCCCACCCCTCGCCGGACTCGTCGGTGGCCGTGCCTGCCCGCCCGAGGTAGTTGAAGCCGATCGTAGGGTCGGGCCCGAAGGGGTCCAGATCAGGATTCAGATAGCGCAACACGCCGTAGCTCAACGGCTCCGGCAGCGTCCGGAGCTGCTCTTTGGCGTCCTTGACCAGCGTCCCCAGCTCCGGTTCGCCGGCCACCACCTGCGCCCAGGACAGCCCGCCGACAGCCAGCGCGACCGGATATTTGGCGGTGAACCATCCCACCGTGCGCGACAGGTCGACGTCGGGGCTCAGCTCGTCGTCGCGGCCGTGGCCCTCCACGTCGATGCCGATCGGTGTGCCGCCGGTACCCAGGAACTCCGCGCATGCCAAGGCGAAGGCGATCAACAAAATATCGTTGATGCCGGCATGAAACGCGGTCGGCACCTCCGCCAGCAGCATGCTGGTGGTCTCGGTATCCAATGACACCGCCACGTTTCCCGCGCTGACATAGGTGTCGACGTCGGGGCGCGCCGCGGGCAGCGCGGCCGGGATCGCCGCGATCCGCCGCCACACGAACGCGTGCTCCACGACTTCTGGACGGCGGGCATGCTCGAGCAGTAGCTCCGACCACCGGGCGAACGACGTCCCGGGCGCCGGCAGCTCGATCGGATGCCCGCTACGGCGCTGGGACCAGGCGATGTTGAGGTCCTCCAACAGGATTCGCCACGACACTCCGTCGACGGCCAAATGGTGCACCATCGACACCAGCCGACCCGTGGAGACCACCCACAGCGCGCTCAGCATCACCCCGGCCGCCGGGCTCAGCCGCGAACGAGCCTCGATCACCGCCTCATCGGTCAACACCTCGACAACCTGCAGGCAGTCCCGCGCATCCACCGAACCGGCGTCGGGCACCTGCAGCGACCAGCCCCCGGCACCGTCGTCTTCGACGCGTAGCCGCAGCATGGCGTGCCGATCCAGCAAGGTCTGCAACAACACCAGCACGTCGGACTCGTTGACGCCGGCCGGGGCCTGCACCACCGCCGTCTGGTTGAAGTGCTCGACCGGGCCGTCGATGTCGTGCAGCCAGCGCATGATCGGGGTGGCAACCACCGTTCCGATGCCTTCATCGGCCGGGCCGGCCACCCCGCGGGCCACGCCGGCCAGTCGGGCCACCGTCTGCTCGACGAAGACATCGCGCGGCCGGCACACCAGACCGGCGGCCCGCGCCCGGGCCACCACCTGCATCGCCAAGATACTGTCGCCGCCCAGCTCGAAGAACGATTCGTCGACCCCGACCTGCTCCAGCCCCAGCACCTGGGCGTAGATGCCGACCAGGATCTCCTCTACGGCATGGGTCGGGGCGCGGTACTGCTCCGCGTGCTGATATTCCGGTGCGGGCAGGGCGCGGGTGTCGAGTTTGCCGTTGACCGTCAACGGCAGCGCATCGATCGCCACCACCGCGGCTGGGACCAGGTAGGCCGGGAGCTGCTCGGCCAGCGCGGCCCGCGCGGTGGCCGGATCCGCGGTCCCGGTGACATACCCGACCAGCCGCTTGTCGCCGGGACGGTCTTCGCGGGCGATCACCACCGCCTGCTCGACCCCGGCCAGTGCGCTCAGCGCCGCCTGGACTTCGCCGAGTTCGATGCGGTGTCCGCGGATCTTGACCTGCTGGTCGGCGCGGCCCATATAGCGCAGCTGCCCATCCGTGCCCCACCACGCCAAATCGCCGGTGCGATACATCCGGGCGCCGGGCTCCCCTAGCGGACACGCCACAAACCGCGACGCCGACAACCCGCCCCGGCCCACGTAGCCGTAGGCCACCCCGGCTCCGGCCACATACAACTCCCCGACCACCCCGGCCGGCACCGGCCGAAGCCAGGTGTCGAGCACGAAGAAGCCGAGGTGGGCCAACGGCACCCCGATGGGGCTGGTGGTGCTGTCGATATCGCTCTGGAAAATCTCCCGGAACGACGCGTGCACCGTCGTCTCGGTGATGCCGTACATGTTGATCAGGCGCGGGAATCCCGGGTGGGCCTGCAGCCACGGAGCCAGCCGGTGCGGTTCCAGCGCTTCGCCGCCCAACACCACGGCTTGTAGCTTCAGCGCGTCGCCCAGCTCCGGCTGCAGCGTGTCGGCGGTTTGCAGCGCATAAAACGCCGACGGGGTCTGGCTCAGCACAGTGACCTGTTCGGTCACCAACAGAGCGTGCAGATCTTCCGGCGAGCGGACTATCGCGTCGGGGACCACCACTACGCGGCCGCCGTAGAGCAGCGCACCCCAGATCTCCCACACCGAAAAGTCGAAGGCCAGCGAATGGCACTGCGACCACACCTGTCCGGCCAGCTCCAGATCGCTGTCGAGGGTTTCCAGCAGCCGCGTCACGTTACGGTGGGCAACAGCCACACCCTTCGGCGTCCCGGTCGTGCCCGAGGTGTAGATGAGGTAGGCGATTTCGTCGGGAGCCGGCCCCGGTAGCGCGGTCACGGGCTCGCCGGCAAGAGCCGGATCGTCGACGTCGATGATCACCAGGTCATGGCCGGCCAGCTGCGGCCGGTGCTCGGCGGCGGTGATCGCGGCGATCGGCGCCGCATCGCTGAGCACGAACGCAATCCGGGTGGCCGGCACCGACGGGTCGATCGGCACGTACGCCGCGCCCGTTTTCAGCACCGCCAGCATCGCCACGACTGCCTCCGCCGAGCGGGACAACAGCAGTGCGACCCGCTGCCCGGGTCCGACGCCCGCGCGATCCAACCGATGCGCCAATCGGTCGGCGGCCTGCTCGACCTGGCGATAGGTCCACGACCGTGGCACGTCGCTGATCGCGACCGCCTCGGGGGCGCGGGCGGCTTGCGCGGCGAACATCGCCGGAATCGACGCCGGCGCCGGTGCCGGCTCAGTCAACACGGCCCGGTTGCCCCAGCCATCCAGCCGGGCCCGCTCGTCGTCGTCGAGCAGGTCCATCGAGGAGAGCAGTCGGTCCGGATCGGCCGCCATCGCCACCAACAGCCGGCCCAGCCGTCGCGCGATATCGACGGTGTCGTCGTTCGACAACGGCCCACCGGCACCCGCCGTGCTGAGGACAAGCTGGTCGCCGGCGCCGGAGAAGATCAACCCGAAGTCGCCTACCTGTCCCGGATTGGTGAACGACGCGGATGCCTCGACGCCGGCGAAGTCCATGGTCATCTTCGACGGCATGAAGTTGACGCTCACCCGGTTGGCGCGGCGCTCCGAGCCGTAAGGCCGGCCTTTGCGTTCCAGGGCGTGCACCGGAAACCGCTGATGCTGCAGCGCTTCCCGTATCCGGGTGTCGACGTGTTCGCAGAAACCGGCGACCGTGGCGCCCGGCGAAACCCGCACGACCAGCGGCACCGCCCCGGAAACCATCCCGGGCAGCAACTTCGATTCCGGACGTACCCGACGGCTGACCGGGAAGTCGAGCACCACCTCGGGGCCCGCGGCGCACCGCCCTCGCACCAAGAGGGCACACGCCGCGGTGATGACCGACGATCGGGGCATGTTCCACTTCTGCGACAACTGCTGAATCTGGCGGAGCACGGCGGGGTCCAGTCGAACCGGCGCACCGGGCAACCGCAGCTCACCCGCGCCCGCGGCACTCGCCGGCGGGTAATTGGGTTCGCTTTCCGGTGGCAGGTTCTCGGTCCAGTAGGCCCGGTCGTCCTGATAATCCGTGGATGCTTCGTACTCCGCCTCGCAGCGAACCAAGTCCTGCAACGAGCCGAAGAAGGTCGGGGGAAGGGGTGCATTGGATGCCATCGCCGCGTAGACAGTGGCGATCCGATGGGCCAGCAGCGTGATGCCGGACCCGTCGATGACGATGTGGTGGAAGCACCCGAACAAGTGGAACTCATCGGCCCACGTTTGGAAGAGCGCAAATCTGAACAGCGGTCCGGTCGCCGGCATGGGGGTGTTCTGGAT
>NZ_JBYCLB010000531.1:0-5826 GCF_057473705.1 Mycobacterium sp. TH-M15
CGGTGCTGGCCAGCAGCACGTCGATCTGCCCTTCGCGCAGCGCCTCCGGACCGCTGGTCGCGGTGGTCACCTCGGTGACGGTGATGCCCGCCGGGCCGCAGGCGGTGGCGATCGCCCCGACGACGGCGGCCAGCCGCGGATTGGGCCCGCGGTAGCCGATCCGCACCGTCAACGGTTTGTCGCCCAGCGCCTCGCGGGCGGCGGCCGGGTCGGACCGGACGAATTCGCCCACCGCCGGCACGCTCTCGGCCTGGTTGAACGCGTCGTCGCCGGCGGCGTTGAGCCGGGCGTCGGCGATCGGCACCCCGGCGTCACGCGCGATCACGTCACGCGGGGTGCACAGCGCCAGCGCCCGGCGTTTCGGTTGTTCGGAGAGCGGCCCGTGCGGCGCGAAGATCAGCTGCTCGATGCCATCGGATGGCGAATCGATGCTCTGGAAGTCCTCGGAGGTGACCAGCAGGCCGACCGACCCGGTCGCCACGTCGACCACCTCGATCTCCCGCTGGTTGATCCGGTCGGCGATATCGGCGCTCTGCGGCCACACCGTGACCCGTTTGGTGACCGGCTTGGTGCCCCACCAGCGATCGTTGGCCACCAGCACCACCGCGCCGTTGTCCAGCACCGAGTCGATCTTGTACGGCCCCGACGCGGGGAAGTGCTTGAGGTCGATGTCGTGCTTGAGCTGCCAGATGGTGTTCCACGCCTGGGCGATCTTCGGCACCGCGACCAGGTCGTTGTTCAGCAGCGCGTCCACGACGTTCACGCCGAGCTCGTCGGCGATCACATGCGCCGGCATCATCGACGTCGCGGTGAACAGCTGCTGGTAGTCGGCGATGCCGCGGTCCAGCCCGAAGGAGACCCGGGCCTTCTTCTCGCCGGCCTGACAGTCGACGCGCTCGATGTCGAGATAACCGGCCCGGCTGGCGGCGTCGAACCCGGGGAATCGGCCGGATTGGGCCGCCCAGGCCAGCACCATGTCGTCGCAGACCACCGGCCGGCCGTCGGAGTACACCGCCTCGTCGGCGATCTGGTAGTCGAGCAGCAGTGGTGCGCGGCCGACCACCGAGATGCTGCCGAAGTCGCGGTCGGAGATGACCTGCCCGTCCGGCCCGTGGTAGCCGAAGCCGACCAGGGTGCGGGCGAACGCCTGGGCGCCGGCCGACGCCGCGCCGGCCACCGTCGAGGTGTTGTAGCTGGGCAACGATCCGTCGACGGCGTAGTCGATCCGGCTCAGGACCGAGCCGGAGCAGGCCGGCAGCAGCCCCGCGACGGTGCCGAGCACGGCCAGCAGAGCCGCGACACGCCGGTAGCGGACCGCCACGGGACTACTGTCCGGCGCTCGGCTTGCCGGTCGGGCGTCGACTGCGGCTGGTCGGCCGCACCGGCCGGGCACCGGGCGCCGGCGTGCTCGGCAGCGTTCGACCGGCCGCCGTCGACGCCGGCTCGTTGCCGGCCTCGCCGCCGATGACCGCGGTGCCTTCGGTGCCCCCCGCGGTCTCCTCGACGTGGTCGGGCGACTCGGGCGACCGGTTGCGGCGTTTGAGCACCCGGCGGGTGTGGTTGCGCACCAACTCGGTGCGCTCCCGCATGCTGACCAGCAGCGGGGTGGCGAAGAAGATCGACGAGTAGGTGCCGACGATGATCCCGACCAGCTGCACCAACGCCAGGTCCTTGAGGGTGCCGACGCCGAGTCGCCAGACCGCGATCACCATCAGCGCCAGCACCGGCAGCACCGAGATCACGCTGGTGTTGATCGACCGCATGAAGGTCTGGTTCACCGCCAGGTTGGCCTGCTCGGCGTAGGTGCGCCGGGTGGTGTGCTGGAAACCGTGGGTGTTCTCCTCCACCTTGTCGAAGACGATGACGGTGTCGTAGAGGGAGAACCCGAGAATGGTCAGCAGGCCGATCACCGTGGCCGGGCTGACCTCGAAGCCGACCAGCGCGTACACCCCCGCGGTGACGACGATGTCGAAGACCAGCGAGGCCATCGCGGCAATCGTCATGAAGCGGTCGTAGTGCAAGGTGATGTAGAGCGACGCCAGCACCAGGAACACCACCAGCGCGATCAGTGCCTTCTTGGTGATCTGCCCGCCCCAGGTCTCCGACACCGCCGAGTCGCTGATCGCGTCCTTGCTGGGCTGACCGTCGGCGCCCTTGGGGTGGAACGCCTCGAAGAGGGCGTCCCGGAGCTGGTTCGTCTGGTCGTCGGTGAGCGTCTCGGCGCGGATCTGCACCGTCTCCGAGGCGCCGCTGCCGACGATCACCACCGACTCCGGGTTGCCGCCGATCGCGTCGCGGAACACCTCTTCGACCTGGCTGACGCCGACCTGCTGATCGCCGGCGCCGCGCGGGAACGCCACCTTGGTGCCGCCCTTGAAGTCGATCCCGAAGCTGAACCCGCGGACCAGGATGGCGGCCAGGGCGATCGCCACGATCAACCCGCTGACCAGGTACCACAGCTTACGTCGGCCGATGACCTCGAACGCGCCGGTGCCGGTGTACAGCCGGGACAGGAAGCCGTGGCGCGGCAGCTGGGTGACGGATTTCTTGGCCGTCTTGGAGGCGGCCTTCGCCACGCCGGTACCGGTTTCGGTGAGGTCCACCGCGGCGGCGGTGGTTTCGGCCGCTTCGTCGTCGACGCTGTGCTTGGCCATCGCGCTATCCCCGTCCCGTCGACTCGGCCATCGCCCGCCGCTCGCGGGCGACCTCCTGCACGGCCCCGAGGCCGTTGAACGCCGGCTTGGCCAGCGTCGGCGACTTGGACGCCTGGTACACCAGCGGCCAGGTCACCAGGAACACCACCACCAGGTCCAGCACCGTGGTGAGTCCCAACGTGAACGCGAAGCCCTTCACCTGGCCGACCGCCAGGAAGTACAGCACCGCGGCGGCCAGGAACGTCACCGCGTTGCCGGAGATGATCGTCTTGCGGGCCCGTGCCCACCCGCGCGGCACCGCCGACCGGAACGATCGGCCTTCCCGGATCTCGTCTTTGATCCGCTCGAAGAACACCACGAACGAGTCGGCGGTGGTGCCGATTCCGATGATCAGACCGGCGATTCCGGCCAGGTCGAGCGTGTAGTTGATGGACCTGCCCAGCAAGACCAGGATCGCGTAGACCAGCGCGCCGGACGCCACCAACGACAACACGGTGAGCAGCCCCAGCACCCGGTAGTACAGCAGCGCGTACAGGAACACCAGCACCAGTCCGATCGCACCGGCGATCAAACCGGCCCGCAGCGCCTCCAATCCGAGTGTCGGCGAGACGGTTTCGGCCTCCGACGACTCGAACGACAGCGGCAGCGAGCCGTACTTCAGCACGTTCGCCAGTTCCCGGGCGCTGTTGGCGGTGAAGTGGCCGGTGATCTGGGTCCGCCCGCCGAGGATCGGCTCGCGGATCTGCGGCGCGCTGACAACCTGCGAGTCGAGGACGAACGCGGTCTGGGTGTTGATGTGGTTCTTGGTGAAGTCGGCCCAGGTGTCGGCGGCGTTGCCCTTGAACTGCAGCTGCACCATGTAACCGCCGCCCTGCGGATCCTGGCCGGACTCGGCGCTCTGAATCTGGTCGCCGCTGATGATCGACGGCGCCAGCAGGTAGGCGACCTCGTGGTCCTGCGAGCAGGTGATCAACGGCAGGTCCGGATCGTCGTTGCCGGCCAGCACGTCGTCTTCGTTGCACCGGGTCGCCTGCCACTGCAGCACCCGAATCTGCATCAGCTGGTTGTCGGTCTGCCGCAACAGCTTCTCCGCCTCGATGCGCTTGGCCAGCGTCTTCTGCTGATCCGGCTTACCGGGAGCAGGAGCCTCCGGCGCCGTCGCGCCCGGCTCCGGCGACCGGGATTCCGGCGACTCGGGCGCCGGTTCCTCCGGTCCGCTGGACGGGGTGGGGGCCGGGGTGGGGGCCGGCGTGGGGGTGGGTGTCGGGGCCAGCGGGTAGGGCCGCGGCTGCGCCGGGACCCCGGGCTGACCCGGCACGGGCTGCTCCGGCTGCCCCTGATCGACCGGGGGCAGCTCGGGAAGCTCCGGCAACTGCGGCTGGCCGGGGGCACCGGGCTGGCCCGGCGCGGGCTCCTCCGCGGTACCCGGCTGGCCCGGCGCACCGGGCTGGGCGGGCCGCTTCGCCGGCCGGCGTCCGGAGCTGGGCAGCGCCTCCTGCGCCGGTATGGCGGTGATCACCGGCCTGATGTAGAGCCGTGCCGTCTGCCCCAGGCTGCGCGCTTCGTTGCCACTGCTGCCCGGCACGGTGATCACCAGGTTGTCACCGTCGATGACCACCTCCGACCCGGAGACCCCGAGGCCGTTGACCCGCGCTCCGATGATCTGCTGGGCCAGGCTCAGCGCCTCCCGGGTGGGCGGCGAGCCGTCCGGCGTGCGCGCGGTCAGCGTCACCCGGGTGCCGCCCTGCAGGTCGATGCCGAGTTTGGGCTCGGCCCGCTTGTCCCCGGTCAGGAACACCAGCAGGTAGACGCCGATGAGCAGGGCCAGGAAGACCGACAGGTACCGGGCGGTGTGCACCGGCGCCGAAGGCGATGCCACGTTGTTGAGTCTCCTCCGCTCAGTGCGCGATCCGCTCCTGCGGCGTCTGGCTATCCGCGCGTGCTCTGTCTCCGGCGATCACGTCGACCGCACCCGAAAGAGCGTACGTGTCGACGCCCGCACCTCAATCCCTGGGCAGTTGGTCCGCGTCGGCGCCGGTCTCGGCCGGCTGGCCGGCGTCGGCTTCGAGCTCCGGCTCGATCCGGTCCCGGACGGCCAGCTTCAGCCACGTCGTCACCACGCCCGAGGCGATCTCCAGGTCGACGGTGTCGTCGGTGATCGCGACGATCGTGGCCTCCAGCCCACCCATGGTGTGCACCCGTTCGCCGATCTCCAGCGATTCGTGCAGGTCGATGGTGGCCCGCATCGCCCGCCGCTGCCGCCGCGAGACGAAGAACAGGAAAGCGCCGAAGGCGGCCAGCGCGGGCAGGAAAACACCGAGGTTCTGCATGACGGCGATCGATCTTTCGTGTCGGGTTTCTTCGGTGGCAAGCGGGCTACCCGACCTGCCGCAGGCCGGATGTGGTGCTCGTCGTCGACCGGATCAGTGATTCAGTGATAGTGTGCCATCCCGCTCCGTCCGCGGTGCGGGCAGACGCGCTTTTATCTCAGGAGGTTGGCCATGGGGAAGTCGATCGCCCGGTTCGCCGCCGCGGCGGCGGCCGCGCTGATACCACTGGCGATCGGGCTCGCCGCGGCGCCGGCCGAGGCGGACCCGCCGCTGGACTGCCCCGGCGGCCAGTACTGGGAACCCAGCACCAACACCTGCATGCCCCTCGGCCAGGGGCCGACACCGCTGGACTGCCCGCCGGGCGAATGGTGGAACCCGTTCGGCAACTCCTGCCGGCCACTCGGACAGCTCTGACCCGCGGGCTGAGCCGCGACGCGGATAGGCTCGGGGCATCCACCTGCAGACCCGCGGAAGGAGACCGCCGTGCCGACTGCGCCCCTGCCGCCGCTTGAGCAGAGCCGCCACCTGGCCACCGAGATCCCCGGACCGGCCTCGGTGCGGCTGGCCGGCCGCCGCGCCGCCGCGGTCCCCCGCGGGGTGGCCAGCGCGATGCCGGTATACGCGGCGCGGGCGGCCGGCGGCATCGTGGAGGACGTCGACGGCAACCGGCTGATCGACCTGGCGGCCGGCATCGGGGTCACCACCGTCGGCGGCGCCGCCCCCCGGGTCGTCGAGGCGATCCGGGCGCAGGCCGCGGCCTTCACCCACGCCAGCTTCACGACCACTCCGTACGAGTCGTATGTGGCGGTGGCCGAAGCCCTCAACCGGATCACCCCCGGCTC
>NZ_JBYCLB010000532.1:0-8482 GCF_057473705.1 Mycobacterium sp. TH-M15
GGGGATCTTGGCGCCCAGCGCCTGGTACCTGCTGGGGTTCTGCAGAAAGTCCTTGATCTCGTAAAGCTCCTCGACCGCCTCGTCGACGCCGGCCACGTCGGCAAAGGTGGTCTTGGGCATGTCCTTGCCGAGCTGTTTGGCCCGTGACTTGCCGAAGCCGAAGCCCATCCGGGCGCCGCCCTGCATCCGGGAGAACATCACGAATAAGCCGATGAGCAGCAGCAGCGGCAGCAGCAGGTACGCCAGCAGTGACCCGATGACGTTGCCCTCGTTGACGACGGTGTTGACGTCGGCTTTCTTCGCGCTCAGCGCGTCGTAGAGGTTCACCGCGTAACCGGTCGGATATTTGGTGATGACCTGTTTCGACGTCTCGTGACGCTCGGGGGCGCCGACGGCGATCGGGGTGTTCAGGTCCAGCCGCAGCTGCTGCTCGCGGTCGTCGATCTGGGCGCTCTTGACGTTGCCATCCTGAATCTGGGCCATCGCGACCGAGGTGTCCACCGGCCGGTAGGCGCGGGTGGTGTCACCGAAGTAGAAGATCACCCAGCCGATCGCCAACACGAACGAGATCACCGTCAGCGTGCGGACGACGTTTTTCCGATTCATCAGTATCGGCCGTGACCGGCCAAATCCTTCCAGTACAGGGAGTTGCAACCGTCAAGGCTACCGCGACCGCGGTGTTCAGCCGCGCGGCGTTGTGCTTTGGTGATACCGTGCCCACCCTCAACCGGCGCCTGGTCGACACCAACGGCGTGCAGCTCTCGGTGATCGAGGCCGGTGACCGCGGCGCGCCGACGGTGCTGTTTGCGCACGGTTTTCCGGAGTTGGCCTACTCGTGGCGCCATCAGATCCCGGCGCTGGCCGACGCCGGTTTTCACGTGCTCGCCCCCGATCAGCGCGGCTACGGCCGGTCCAGCCGCCCGGACGAGGTCGCGGCCTACGACATCGCCGCCCTCACCGCCGACCTGGTCGGCCTGCTGGACGACGCGGGTGCTCGGCGCGCGGTGTGGATCGGTCACGACTGGGGCGCCCCGATGGCTTGGGGGGCCGCCCAGCTGCATCCCGACCGGGTGGCCGGGGCGGTGGGGCTGAGCGTCCCGCCGGTGCCGCGCCCGCAGCTGCCGCCGACGCAGGCGTTCCGAAAGATAGTCGGCGACCACTTCTTCTACCTGCTGTATTTCCAGCAACCCGGAGTCGCCGACGCCGAGCTAGCCGCCGACCCGGCCCGGACCATGCGCCGGATGTTCGGTGGGCGCATACCGCCCGACCAGCCGGAGGCGACGGCCCGGCTGCTGGCCCCGGGGCCGATGGGCTTCCTCGACCGGCTGCCCGAGCCGGGCCGGCTGCCGGACTGGCTCAGCGACGACGAATTCGACCACTACGTCGCCGAGTTCACCCGCACCGGATTCACCGGCGGCCTGAACTGGTACCGCAACCTGGACCGCAACTGGGAGATCATGGCCGACCCGGTGGCCGCCACCGTCGCCGTGCCGGCGATGTTCGTCGGCGGCAGCGACGACCCGGTGCTGGCCTTCACCCGCCGGGACCGGGCCGGCGAGGTGGTCAGCGGGCCCTACCGGGAGGAGCTGCTCGACGGCGCCGGGCACTGGCTGCAGCAGGAGCGGCCCGACGAGGTCAACGCGCTGCTGCTGGAGTTCCTGGGGTCGCTCGGCTCCTGGTGAGCGCGGCGGCCGACCCTACGGCAGCTCATGCCTAGGGACCGCCTCCATCACTGTTTGCCCGCTGACCAGCGACCCGACCGACATTCCCCTGCTGCGCATTCCTCATCGGCCGAACCCTGGAAGCAGCCTGCGACAAGATGGCCAGATACTTCGGCCGCCCCGGCAGCGGCCCCCGGCTTCAGGCTGAGCCTCTCCCCCGCGTTGAAGCAGAACTCTCGAAGCAGGTCGACCCGATGCCAGGCGCCCGACAGCTCCTTGAACACCTCGGCAGCAGGGTCCCGATGGCCGTGGCGACCAACAGCCCGCGAGCCCTGCTCACCGCGGCGCTGAGGTCGTCAGGGCTCGACCAATTCTTCGAAATATCCATCGCCGCAGACGAAGTCACCCATCCCAAACCTGACCCGCAGCTTTACCTGCGAGCATTTGAACGGCTCGGTGCCACACCGCACACCGGGGTGGCAGGAAAGACTCGTCGACCGGAGTCGCGGCCGCCCGAGCCGCGGGGGCATTCGGCCCCATGGAATCCTTTTTCCAGACACACCCGGCGTCCGGCCTGCAGTAGCTGCTCGTGCGTACGTTCCTGCTGTTCAGCACGACTGATCGGCCTATCGCCGGCGCCACCCTTAAGGCCGACGGGCTGTAACGGAGACACCATCAACCCCTTCAGCCGGTCGTGTCACGCCCGACACGCGACCACAACGCGCCTTCCACAATCCGCCAGGGCCGCTGCGGCAGGCAAGGCCGCGCATCGGACTCACTGAGCAAAACTCGAGCCTCACCCCTTGGTGAGCGCGTCCAGCTCCGTCGAGCTGCCCGGGAATCCGCCGGCGTCGATCAGCCGGCGCGACCAGCCGCCGACCAGGGCCACCAACTCGTCGAGGTCGTCGCCGAGCGCCGCGACGATCGGCGCGCAGCCGTCGTCGGTGGCCACCTCGATCGCCTCCCGGGCGGCCCGGCCGGCGTCGCTGAGCACACCGTCCCGGACCAAGCCACGGGCCTGCAGCCGCTCCTCGGCCGCGTCCAGGTCGGCGTCGCTCCACGCCCGGGTGCGGACATAGCTGCGCGGCGGCATGCCCGCGTACGCCTCGCCGACCAGGCCGATCTCGGTGCCGTCGAAGCCGGCCGCGGTCCAGGCCGCGATGTGCGTGTCGCCGCGGTATTCGCGGAGCCGGTCGGCGAGCCGCCACGCGTCGGCCAACGGCTCGCCGGGCAGGCCCTGCGCCAGCAGGCCGGCGAAGAGCGGCTTGCCGGCCAGCGGCAGCCGCTCGGTGGCCCGTCGCAGCAACTCCACCGCGCGGGGCAGACCGGCCGGGCTCTCCCCGAGCACCCGGCGCAGCTGGCCCAGCGCCCCCTCGGTGCGCAGCCCGCAGATCGTCGCCGCGTCGGTCAGCGTCCAGCCGTGGCCGACCGCCGGCACCACCACCGCCGGGTTGAACACCGCGAACGTCGCCGCGATCACCTCGCCGGGCACCTGCCCGAGCGCCGACCCGCGGCTGCAGAAGTACGCCGGCCCGTCCGGCAGCTCCACCGCACCGCCCTTGCCCGGGCTGGGCCCGAAGCCCAGCGCCGCGTAGCCGCGGTGACACTCCGGGGCGAAGTACACCTGGGCGGCGAACGCCTCGATCGCCGCTGCCACGGCTCGGGACGGGGTAACGGCGACGGCCAGGACTCAACCTCCGAGTCGACGGGTCTTCTCTGGCCCCACCTTCTCACGCACGCCCGTCATCGGTGGCCCGGACGATAGGGTTGCAGCCATGCCGACCGCACGCCGCCCCGGAACTCTGCTCCGCAGGCCCGCCGCCGCCCTGGCGCTGGTCGGACTGGCGATCGGTGGCCTGTCGGCCTGCGACAGCCAGGCCGGGCCGACGGCGGAACACCCGCGCCAGGTGACGGTCGTCGGCACCGGCGAGGTGCAGGGCGTCCCGGACACGCTGACGGTGAGCGCCGGGATCGAGTTCGTCGCACCCGATGTCACCGCCGCGATGACCCAGACCGGGGAGCGCCAGCGGGCGGTGATCGACGCGCTGGTGGACGCCGGGGTGGACCGCAAGGACATCCGCACCACCGGAGTCAGCCTGCAGCCGCAGTACGGCAACGCCGAGGGGCCCAACCCCGCGCCGGTCAGCGGCTACCGGGCCGCCAACCGGATCGCGGTGAAGGTCGAGCAGGAGTCCGCGTCCCAGGTGCTGGCGGTGATCGTCAGCACCGGTGGTGATGCCACCCGGGTCGATTCGGTGAGCTACTCGATCGACGACGATTCCCAGCTGGTCCGCGATGCCCGCAGCCGCGCCTTCGAGGACGCCCGGGACCGCGCCGAGCAATATGCCAAGCTGGCCAAACTCAAACTCGGCAAGGTGATCTCGATATCGGAGGTCTCCGACACCCTCAGCCCGGTCCCGGTGCCGCTGCCCCGCGGCGCGATGGCGGCCCCGGTGCCGACGGAGCCGGGCGAGCAGACGGTGAGCTTCTCGGTGACCGCGGTCTGGGAGCTGACCTAACCGGTTCCCACGTCGGCCTGGTGCTGGTAGACGGGCGGGTCCAGCGTCCCGATGTAGGGCAGGTCGCGGTAGCGCTCCAGGTAGTCCAGGCCGTAGCCGACCACGAATTCGTTGGGAATCTCGAACCCGACGTAGGCGATGTCGACGCCGGCCCGCGCGGCATCCGGCTTGCGCAGCAGGGTGCAGACCCGCAGCGACTTGGGTTGCCGGGTCTTCAGATTGCGCAGCAGCCAGGAGAGCGTCAGCCCGGAGTCGACGACGTCCTCGACGATCAGCACGTGCCGGTCGCTGATGTCGCGGTCCAGGTCCTTGAGGATGCGCACCACCCCCGACGACGACGTGGACGACCCGTAGGAGCTGACCGCCATGAACTCGAACTGGGTGGGCAGCGGGATCGCCCGGGCCAGGTCGGTGACGAACAGCACCGCGCCCTTGAGCACGGTGATCAGCAGCAGGTCTCCGTCGCCGGTCAGGTCCCGGTAGTCCCGGCCGATCAGCGCGCCCAGTTCGCCGATCCGGGCGCGGATCTGCTCCTCGGTCAGCAGCACGGATTCGATGTCACCCGAGTACAACTCCGAAGCCACGCCCACAGCGTGCCATGTCCGCCGCCGGCGACCAACCGCGACCGGCGAAAACCACCTCCGGTCAGATCGGCTCGGGCCGCAGCCGCAGCAGCCCATCCCGGCGGCCGGCCACCAACCGCTGGCCGCGGAGGTCGGAGCCGACCGCCACACCGCCCTGACCGCGCCACCCGGTGACCAGCCCGTCCACCGCGCGGATCTGCTGGTCGGTGAGTCCCTTCGCCCCGGAGGACAGCAGCCAACTGCGGATCACCGCCCGCCGGACCGGTCCGGGCAGCGCAGCCAGCGCCGCCGCGTCCAGGCCGGCCGGGCCGGCCAGGCCGGAGAGCGCCTCGCCGGCCAGCTCGTCGACGAACGCGGTGTTCTCCCGCAGCGCGGTCGCGGTCCGCGCCAGCGCCTCGGCGACGCCACCGCCCAGCACGTCCTCCAGCAGCGGCAGCACCTCGGCCCGCAGTCGGGCGCGGGTGAACCGGCGGTCGGCGTTGTGCGGGTCCTGCCAGGGAATCAGCCCCAGTTCGGCGCAGACGTCGTGCGTCTCGGCGCGTCGTACGCCGAGCAGCGGGCGGCCCCACGGCGGGTGGTACGGCCGCATACCGGCCAGCGACCGGGCCCCCGAGCCGCGGCCCAGCCCGAGCAGCACCGTCTCGGCCTGGTCATCGAGGGTGTGGCCGAGCAGCACCGGGGCACCGGCGCGGGCGGCCTCCAGGGCGGCGTAGCGAGCGTCCCGGGCCGCCGCCTCCATGCCGCCGCGGAGAGCGCCGCCGTCTCGGCCCGCTTGGACCGGCAGCACCGTGGCGTCGACGCAGCCCACACCGATCGCCTGCGCCCGCGCGGTCTCGGCGACCTGCGCCGAGCCGGACTGCAGGCCGTGGTCCACGATCAGCGCGGTGGTGGGCAGCAGCCGGGCGGCGACGGCGGTCAGCGCCAGCGAGTCCGGGCCACCGGAGAGCGCCACCGACCAGCGGTCGGCGGCGGGCAGGTGGGCTTCGGCGAACCCGGCGAGCACCCGGTGCAGCCGGGCTAGAGCACCCGGTCGATCCATCGCTGTGGTTGGTCGATCTCGATCGGCAGCGGCAGCGTCTGCGGCCCGGTCCAGACGGCGTTGAACCGGTCCATCCCCACCCGATCGACCACCTGGTCGACGAATGCCTTTCCGCGGGTGTACTGGCTGAGCTTGGCGTCGATACCCAACAACGCACGCAGCAGCCGCTGCAGCGGCGGCTGGTTGCGCTGGCGGCGCTGGTCGAAGCGGCTCCGGATGGTCGCCACCGACGGAACCGCCGCCGGCCCGACCGCGTCCATCACGTGGTCGGCGTGCCCTTCCAGCAGGGTGCCGAGCATCATCAGCTGATCGAGCGCGGTCCGCTGGGTCTCGGACTGCACCGCACGCAGCAGGCCCAGCATCCCGGACGGGTTCGCCGCCGGGCCGTCCCCGTCGGACGCCGAAGCGTGCCGCGGGCCGCGCCGTTCGCGCAGGTAGCCGGCGAGCCGGCCCAGCACCCGCAGCACGTCCTCGCCACCGGTTTCCGCGGTCAGCGCCGCCAGCGCCTGCTGCATGTAGCCGGTCAGCCACGGGTTGACGGTGAACTGCACCCGGTGGGTCACCTCGTGCAGGCAGACCCAGAGCCGGAAATCCGCGGGCACCACCCGCAGTTGGCGCTCGACCGCGATCACGTTCGGGTACACCAGCAGCAGACAGCCGGCACCGCCGGCGAACGGGTCGTACTGGCCGAGGATGCCCGATGCGACGACGGCCAGCAGCGCACCGGTCTGCGCCCCGGTGACCCGGCCGGTGAGAAGACCGGCCGGCCGGTCGGCCCCGCCGGTCATCACCCGCATCGACTCGGTCGCCGCGGTGATCCACTGCGGTCGGTCGACCACCCGTACGTCCGGCACCACGGTGCCGCCGTCCAACCCGGTCACCTCGCGCACCAGCGGCTCGGCGGTTCGAGCCGAGTCGCCGAGATCGGCGATCGCCTGGTCGCGGGTGTACTCGGTGGCCGGCGGCGCCGGCCGGGCCAACCGGCACCCGACCGTCGCGGCGAACCGCCAGTCGACCGTGCGCCCGATGCTCACCGGCGGGGACTCGGCCGGTGGTCTCACGATCGGCATCCGCAGCTGCGCAGCGTCGCGGCCACCGCGTCGATCGCCTTGCGGCCGGTCATCCCGGCGTCGTTGGAGATGAACGCGAACGTCAGCACCCGCCAGTCGCGGTCGGTGACCACCCCGACCAGCGCGTTGGTGTGGGTCAGCGACCCGGTTTTGGCACGCAGCCAACCGGGTGCGTTCCGGTTGGTGTCCGGGTCGACGAACCGGTCCGACAAGGTACCGCTGCCGCCGGCGACCGGCAACAGGTCCAGCACCGGTCGCAGCGCCGGCTGGTCGGGCCCGGTCGCCGCCTGGATCACCTGATCCAGCGTCTTGGCGGTCAACCGGTTGTCGACCGACAGCCCGCTGGAATCCATCAGGGTGGCACCGGTCAGGTCGATGTGCGCGATGGCGAGCCGGTTGGTCACCGCGTCGACCGCGCCGGAGAACGACCGCGGCCGGCCCATCGCCGCGGCCACCTCGCGCCCGATGCATTCGGCCAGCACGTTGTCGGAGAACTCCATCATCTGGCCGAGCCGGACCATCAACGGGGCCGACTGCACCGAGGCCAGTTCGCGTTCGGTCTTGTCCGAGCCGGACCCGACGGTCACCTGTTTGGGGTCGACGCCGAGTTCGGCGGCGAGCGCCCGCCCGGCGTCCAGCGCCGGGGTCGCCGACCGGCGGGATTCGACGGTCGTCGGCTGGATCCGCCCGCCGTCCAGCATCACCGGTGCGATCGGCGCGATGTCGCCGCCCTCGATGTCCAGCGCGTCCCAGCCCGGCGCCATCGACTCACCCTCGAACGCCGAGATGTCCACCTGGATCGCGGTCGGCGTCACCCCGCTGCGGCGGACCTGCTCGGCCAGGTCGTGCACCCGGGCGGCGCCCCGATACCAGGTGGCCTCGCCGGGTGGCGCCGCCGACAACGTCGGATCGCCCTCGCCGACCAGCACGATCTGCCCTGGCTCGCCGCCGGTGGTCACCCGGGTGCTGATCCGGGACCCCGGCTCCAGGGTCAGCAGCGCCGCCGCGGCGGTGAGCAGCTTGTTGGTCGACGCCGGCTGCAGCGGCAGGCCGTCCTGCTGTGTCCACAGCACGGTTCCGGTCGCCGCGTCGGTGATCCGGCCGCCCAGCCGGCCCAGGTCCGGGTCGGCCAGCACGCCCGAAAGGGCGGCCGCCAGGCCGTCGGCGGTCGGCGCCGCCGCGTCGGCCGGCACCGGAACCATCTCCGGGGTGGCCGTGATCGTCGGCGCCGGTGGCAGCCCGCTGGCCCGGTCGGTGCGCCCGCCCGAGCTCCACAACGACCCGGCCGCGACCAGCGCCGCGACCACCGCCAGCACCGCTACCGCGATCCCCAGGTGGGTGGAGTGCCGCCACCGAGTGGGACGCATGGTTCTCCTGCCTGTCTGGGCCGATTCTGCCGCATGAGCAGCGATCGGAGCCCGGGTGAGAGTCCGGTGCGGCCCGGCGGCGCTACCGTGGGGCGGGCCTCGGCTGCGCAGCCGCCAACCCTACACTCGGTCCAGATCAGCCCAGACCAGCCGAAGGAGCGTATCCGGTGCAATTCGACGTAACCATCGAGATCCCGAAGGGTCAGCGCAACAAGTACGAGGTCGACCACGACAGCGGTCGG
>NZ_JBYCLB010000533.1:0-1517 GCF_057473705.1 Mycobacterium sp. TH-M15
GTTGAGCCGGTTGGCCAGCACCGCGGCCAGGATGTCGTTGACCAGGGTCGACTTGCCGGAGCCGGAGACCCCGGTCACCGCGGTGAGCACCCCGAGCGGGAACGACACGTCGATGCCGCGCAGGTTGTGCTCGCGGGCGCCGACGACGGTCAGCTGCCGCTTGGCATCGACCGGCCGCCGCACCGCGGGCACGTCGATGCTCTTCGCGCCGGACAGGTAGGCGCCGGTGATCGAGTCACCGTTGGCCAGCAGGTCGGCGTAGGTTCCGCTGTGCACGATCCGGCCGCCGTGTTCGCCGGCGGCGGGGCCGATGTCGACGATCCAGTCGGCGTGCGCGATGGTGTCCAGGTCGTGTTCGACGACGATCAAGGTGTTGCCCAGGTCCCGCAGCCGGACCAGCGTCTCGATCAGCCGCCGGTTGTCGCGCTGGTGCAGCCCGATCGACGGCTCGTCCAGCACGTAGAGCACCCCGACCAGCCCCGAGCCGATCTGGGTGGCCAGCCGGATGCGTTGCGCCTCACCGCCGGAGAGGGTTCCGGCCGCCCGGGACAGGGTCAGGTACTCCAGCCCGACGTCGAGCAGGAAGCTCAGCCGGGCCTGGATCTCCTTGAGCACCTGTCCGGCGATGGCCTGTTCCCGCGGGCCCAGGGTGAGCGCCGCCAGGAAGTCCGCGCAGTCCGCGATCGACAGATCACACACCTGCGCAATCGATCTGCTGCCGGTCTCGCCGGCGGTCAGCGTCACCGCCAGGATCTCCGGCTTCAGCCGGGTGCCCTGGCAGACCGGGCAGGGCACGTCACGCATGAAGCCGGCGTAGCGCTCCTTCATCTGCTCGGACTCGGTCTGCTCCATCTTGCGCTGCAGGAACGCCATCACCCCTTCGAAGTCGGTGTAGTAGGAGCGGGTGCGGCCGTACCGGTTGCGGTAGCGGACGTGCACCTGCTCGTCGGAGCCTTCCAGGATCGCGGTGCGCGCCTTGGCCGGCAGCTTGCGCCACGGGGTGTCGACGTCGAACCCCATCGCATCGCCCAGGCTGGCCATCATCCGGGTGAAGTACTCCGAGGTGGGTCCCATCGACCACGGGGCGATCGCGCCGTCGGCCAGGGTGCGGTCGCCGTCGGGCACCACCAGATCGGGGTCGACCTCCTTGCGGATTCCCAGCCCGGTGCAGTCCGGGCAGGCGCCGTAGGGCGAGTTGAACGAGAACGACCGGGGCTCCAGGTCGTCGACGGCCAGCAGATGGCCGTTGGGGCAGGCCAGCTTCTCGGAGAACCGCTGCTCCCTGGGGGCGCCGTGCGGGTCATTTTCCTCGCGGTCGACGAACTCCAGCACCACGATCCCGTCGGCCAGGTTCAGCGCGGTCTCCACCGAGTCGGTGAGCCGCTGCTTGGCCGACGCCTTGACGGTGAGCCGGTCGACGACGACCTCGACGTCGTGTTTCTCCTGCTTCTTCAGCTTCGGCGGATCGGTGAGCGGGTGCACCACGCCGTCCACCCGAACCCGGCTGTAGCCCTGGG
>NZ_JBYCLB010000534.1:0-2557 GCF_057473705.1 Mycobacterium sp. TH-M15
GTCACCCCGGCCAGCGGGGAGACCGCCGCGGACCTGCCGACCACGGGCTCGGTCTACGACGTGTTCAACCTGGGCCACGGCTATGAGAACGTCTACACCGCCACCCCGGGCGCCGACGGCACCGTCACCGACACCCTGGTGACGCCCTACGGCGACGTGAACCTGAGCTCGCTGGTCGCCGGCTTCAACGACGCGAACCCTCTGCAGCCCGGTGACGCGTTCACCGGCCTGCAGAGCGGCGACAGCGCGATCGGAAACGGCGACGCGTTCAGCATCGGCGGCAACACCCTGGACCCGTTCACCGTGAGCAGCAGCGGCACCGACGTGGCGGGCTTCGCCCCGGTCCACGCGGTGGCCAGCGTGCCGCCGTTGCTGGCCATCGGCGGCTCGTCGCTGGGTAATCCCGCCGACGGTGGCAACGACCTTGCCACCCAGAGCTTCGACTTCTACTCCGGGACCGGCTCCCACGCCACCGACGTCGGGACCGTCACGACCGGCGAGGACGTGACCAACCTGCTGGGCATGACCAACACCGAACTCGTCGTCACCGGTTCGACCGCCGCCAGCGGGGACACCAGCGCGCAGTCGGCGGCGCTGCCCACCACGGGAACGGTGTACGACGCGTTCAACCTGGGCCACGGCTATGAGAACGTCTACATCGCCACCCCGGGCGCCGACGGCACCGTCACCGACACCCTGGTCACGCCGTACGGCGACGTGAACCTGAGCTCGCTGGTCGCCGGCTTCAACGCCGCCAACCCGTTGAACCCGGGCGACGCCTTCACCGGCCTGCAGAGCGGCGACAGCGCCATCGGGGCGGGCGCGTTCACCATCGACGGCACCACCTTCGATCCCACCAGCACCGCCACCGGCGCCGTCGACGGATTCACGCCGGTTTATCAGACGATCGGAGCGCCGCCGCTGCTGGACATCGGCGGCGGCACGCCCACCCTTGTTTTCGGTAGCGCCCACGACGTGATTCCGCTGGCGGAGCAGACCGTCGACAGCTACAGCGGAACCGGGTCCAGCGCCGTCGACGTCGGCCACATCAACTCCTACGAGACGGTGACCAACCTGCTGGGCATGACCAACAGCGAGTTCACCGTCAACTCGGCCACCGCGGCCAGCGGGGACACCAGCGCGCAATCCGCGGCGCTGCCCACCACGGGGTCGGTCTACGACGTACTCAACCTGGGCAGCGGGTTCGAGAACGTCTACACCGCTACCCCGGGCGCCGACGGCACCGTCACCGACACCCTGGTGACACCGTTCGGCGACGTGAACCTGAGCTCGCTGGTCAGTGGTATCGACGCGGCCGCGTTGCTCGACCCGGGTGCGGCGTTCGACACCACAAGCTCGGCCGCCTCGGCGATCGACCCGCTGGCCTTCCTGGGTCTGTAGGAATCAACAGCTGCTGCCAGACATCCCAGGTCCGAAAGGGCCTGGGATGTCTGGTTTCTGCGGCCGAGCGGCCAGGACCCCTCCCCGACGACACCCGGCCGCAGGCCCTGCAGATCGTCAAAGACACCGCCGGCCACCTCGGGTACTTCCACGACCCCAACCCGGCTTGCACGACCTCTACATCGCCGGCCGGGGCGGCATCGACTTCCGATTCGGCACCGACGTCGCGTCGACCTTGTCCGGCCTGTCCGACCGCCGGATCAGCGCACACGACAAACCGACGCCCACCACCGACAACCCGTAAGCCCACGACCCTGTGATCGGCCCCCACCGCCGGGTATGGTCGCAGCACGGTTTTACCCTGCGCCCGCAACGATAGGAACGCGATGTCCCACCCGCCCGGTGATCCGCACCTGGCGTCCCCGAAGGCGCTGGCCCGCGAGGACGCGGGCTACCACAAGGAGCTCGCCCCGCGGCAGCTGCAGATGATCGCCGTCGGCGGTGCGATCGGCACCGGGCTGTTCATGGGCGCCGGCAAACGCCTGCACGACGCCGGGCCGGGGCTGTTCATCGTCTACGCGATCTGCGGCGGCTTCGTGTTCCTGATCCTGCGGGCGCTCGGCGAGCTGGTGCTGCACCGCCCGTCGTCGGGATCGTTCGTCTCCTACGCGCGTGAATTCCTGGGCGAGAAGACGGCGTTCGTGGCCGGCTGGCTGTACTTCCTGAACTGGTCGGTGACCGGCATCGTCGACACCACCGCGATCGCCAGCTACTTCCACTACTGGCGGGTGTTCGACGGGATCCCGCAGTGGACGCTGGCACTGGCCGCCCTGCTGGCGGTGCTGTCGATGAACCTCATCTCGGTGAAGCTCTTCGGTGAGCTCGAGTTCTGGGCGGCGCTGATCAAGGTGGTGGCGCTGATGACGTTCCTGGTGGTCGGCACCATCTTCCTGGGCAGGCGGTACCGGGTGGACGGGCAGGTCACCGGGCTGCACCTGTGGGCCGACAACGGCGGCTTCCTGCCGACCGGGCTGATCCCGCTGGTGCTGGTCACCTCCGGCGTGGTGTTCTCCTACGCGGCCGTCGAGCTGGTCGGCACCGCGGCCGGCGAGACCCCGGAGCCGGAGAGGATCATGCCGCGGGCGATCAACTCGGT
>NZ_JBYCLB010000535.1:0-7196 GCF_057473705.1 Mycobacterium sp. TH-M15
ATCAGCGGGACCTTCTCGGTGGACAACGGGCAGCCCATCTTCAGGTAGGTCTTGACCTTGAAGTGGTGCCTCTGGCCGAGTAGGTCTAGGGCCGGAAGCCAGTGCTCGGCGTGTGATCCGCCGGCCAGCGCGATGGTGCGAGCGGCGTCGGTGTCGCCGTAGTCGCAGGTGATCAGCGCCGGATTGGTGAAGGTGCTGATGCAGCCGTCCGGAGTGGACGACGGCACGTCCTTCTTGGCTTCCAGGATGGTCGGCCGCATCCGCAGTTTGGGCACCCGCGTGTGTTTGACCAGCGCACGGGCTCCGGGGTAGTCGTCCCGGCTGAGGCCGACCAGTTCCTTGCCGGACGCGCGCTGCACGGTGACGTGCTCGCGCCAGCTGAACGATGTGACGGTCAGCGCGACACCCAGCAGCGCCACCGTCGAGCCGAGCGCGATCGTCGGGCGGCGCAGCTGCCGGTACCAGCCGGACCAGCGACTCGCGGCGGTCGACGGCTGGTGCCACGGGATGGTGAGCACCGGGGTGGGCCCCGGGCCGGCCGGGGACCGGTCACGCAGCGGGTTCTCCACGTAGCGGTTGGTCAGGTAGGCCAGCGCCCCGGAGACCGCCAGGATCGCCGCGCCGTCGACGAGGTTCGCGTGCCGGTGGCCGGTGTAGGAGAGCCAGAAGATCAGCAGCGGCCAGTGCCACAGATACAGCGCGTAGGCCATCGCGCCCAGGGTGACCAGCGGGCCGGCCGCCAGCAGTCGGCTCGGCCAGGGCAGCCGGTCGCGGGTGGACGGGTGGGCGTGCCGGTTCGCGCCGGCCAGGACGAACAGCACCGTCGCCCCGATCGGCACCAGCGCCCACGGGCCGGGGAACTCCCGGACGCCGTCGATCAGCGCGCCGCAGCTCAGGATCGCCGCCGCCGCGATGCCGGCGGCCACCGTCCGCAGCCACAGCGGCCAGCGGATGTAGGGGACCAGCGCCCCGGCCAGCGCGCCGAGCAGCAGCTCCCAGGCCCGGGCGAAGCTGTTGTAGTAGGCGGTGGCCTGGTTGGCCTGGTGCGCCACGATCGCGTACCAGAACGAGGCCACCGTCAGCGTGCCGAGCAGCACCACGAACGCGGGCCGCAGCCGCGCGCCGAGCGGGCGGCGCAGCAGGTAGGCGAAGCCGAAGATCAGCGCCAGGAACGTGAGGTAGAACTGGCCCTGCACCGACATCGACCAGTTGTGCTGCAGCGGGCTGACCGCCTCGCCGGCCCGCAGGTAATCCGAGGCGGTGTTGGCCAGCTCCCAGTTCTGGTAGTAGCCCAGGCTGGCCAGGCTCTGGTCGGCGAACGTCTCCCAGCGGGTCTGCGGCTGAATCCAGACGGTCAGCACCGCCGAAGCGGCCAGCACGACCACCAGGGCCGGCAGCAGCCGGCGCACCAGCCGGGTCAGCACCGGCATCGGCGCCAGCGACGAGGCCGGGTTGAGCGCGGTGCGCAGCAGCTTGCCGCCGAAGAAGAAACCCGACAGCGCCAGGAACACGTCGACGCCGCCGGAGACCCGGCCGAACCAGATGTGGTAGACGGCGACCAGGGCGATGGCGACCCCGCGCAGACCGTCCAGGTCGTGCCGGTAGAACCCGTTGCCGCGGGCGGACGTGGCAACGGGCACGGGCTCCGGGGTGGACGGCGGTGCGGGCCGGGGCGCGAACAGGGCAAACATGATCGCCCGACAATTTACCGAATCCGCCCGCCGAACCGGGACTCCTCGTGCGCCGGTGCGCCGAGGGTCGGGAAAGCCTGAGGTCAGGACTCGATGACGCGGGTCAGGTAGGGGACCATCGAGCGGGTGCGCACCCGGGAGACGGTGACCGCGGGCTCGGTGCCCTCGATCATCTGGTTGTTGCCCAGGTACAGCGCCACGCTCTGGCTGCCGCCCGGTCCGAAGCAGATCAGGTCACCGGGGCGAGCCTGAGCCGGCGGCACCTTGCGGCCGACGTTGCACTGCTCGCCGGAGGTGCGCGGCATCTTGATGCCGGCGGCGGCGAAGGCGTACTGGATCAGGCCGGACGAGTCGAAACCGACGGTGGCCGGCGACGCCAGGGCGCCGGGGGCGATGCCGGGAACGGCACCCGGGACGGTCGCGCCCGGGACCGGGACGACGGTCGGGGCCAGCTCGGCGGCCGGGGCACTCTCCGCGACCGCGGCGACCCCCGGAGCGGCGAGGGCGCTGGCCGCGCGGCTGCCGTTGGTCGGACCCGTGGTGGTGCCACCGCCGTAGACGTACGGCACGCCGCGCTGGGAGAGCGCGCGTTGGATGACGTAGTCGATCGGCTTCGCGGTTCCGGCCGGCTGGGTGCGCTGGTCGGCGGCGGCCAGCCCGGGGCCGATCAGCATCGGGGCCACGGACAGGGCCACGGCGGCGGTGACGGCATGGATGCGCTTCATTCTGGAAATCCCCTCTCGGCTGAAGCTTGGTCACCAACCATCTCTTCAGCAACTCTGATCACTTCTGTCACAGACGGTACCGGCGCCAAGCCGGCCGGCGCACCACGAGAAGGCCGGTTTGTCCGTACTGTGACCCGACGGTTACCGGACCCGGCGCGACGGTGTGACCTGGGTCTCGCGATGCGGACCGGTCACCGCCGGGCGCCGTCGGCGACGCTGCGACCCGGCCTGGCGGAGGGGGCCGGGAACGGATTTGGTGGCCCTGCCCGCGCAGCTGGGCGCAGTCGATGTTGATCTTGCGGTCAGGGCTGCGGTCTTCGGCGTTGAGCAGCCCTGGGTGCAACCTCAACGGCTGCGGATGCGCCTCGAGCGTGCCCGCGATCGTCAACCGGATACCCCCGGTCGACGTGTTCTCGGCCCACGCTCCTAGCCTCGGTGTTCATGCCCCGGCTGAGCCCCGATCAGATCAGCGCGGTCGACGCCGCCCACCTGTGGCATCCGTACAGCACGATCGGTGCGGCCGATCCGGCGCCGGTGGTAGCGGTCGGCGCGCGGGGCGCCTGGCTGACCGTTGTCGTCGACGGCGAGCAGCGGCCGGTGCTGGACGCGATGAGCTCGTGGTGGACCGCGATCCACGGCCACGGCCACCCGGTGCTGGACGCCGCGCTCACCGCACAGCTGGGCGTGCTGAATCACGTCATGTTCGGCGGGCTGACCCACGAGCCCGCCGCCCGGCTGGCCCAGCTGCTGGTGCAGATCACCCCGGCCGGGCTGGACACCGTCTTCTTCTCCGACTCCGGGTCGGTGGCGGTCGAGGTCGCGGTGAAGATGGCGATGCAGTACTGGCGCGGCCGGGACAAGCCGGGCAAGCGGCGGCTGATGACCTGGCGGGGCGGCTACCACGGCGACACCTTCGCCGCGATGAGCGTCTGCGATCCGGACGGCGGCATGCACGCGCTCTGGCAGGACACCCTGGCCGAGCAGGTCTTCGCCCCGCAGGTGCCGGCCGCCTACGACCCGGCCTACAGCGCGGCCTTCGAGGCGCAGCTCGCCGAGCACGCCGACGAGCTGGCCGCGGTGATCGTCGAGCCGGTGGTGCAGGGCGCCGGCGGGATGCGGTTCCACGATCCGCGCTACCTGACCGACCTGCGGGAGATCACCCGCCGCCACGGGGTGCTGCTCATCTTCGATGAGATCGCCACCGGCTTCGGCCGCACCGGCGAGCTGTTCGCCGCCGACCACGCCGGGGTCAGCCCGGACATCATCTGCGTCGGCAAGGCGCTCACCGGCGGGTACCTCGGGCTGGCGGCCACCCTGTGCGGCACCGAGGTCGCGCACACCATCGGAACCGGGCTGGCCGGGGCGCTGATGCACGGGCCGACGTTCATGGCCAACCCGTTGGCCTGCGCGGTCTCGGTGGCCAGTGTGGAGTTGCTGCTCGGCCAGGACTGGCGGACGACCGTGCAGCGGATCGAAGCCGGACTGCGAGCCGGGCTGGAGCCGGCCCGGTCACTGCCCGGGGTGACCGACGTGCGGGTCGTCGGCGCCATCGGGGTGATCGAGTGCGACCGGCCGGTGGACCTGGTCGTCGCCACCCCGGCCGCGCTGAGCCGCGGCGTCTGGCTGCGGCCGTTCCGCAACCTGGTCTACGCCATGCCGCCGCTGATCTGCACGCCGGACGAGATCGACCGGATCACCGCGGCGATGGTCGCGGTGGCCGGGCTGGCGGATCGATAAGCCGGCTGTCGATGCGAACCTCGGCACGGATGAAAGTCACCGTGGCCGTTGCCCGTGAAGGATCAGTCCAGGGCAACCGTCAGCATTTGGGCAAGGATGCGGTGTACTTGGCCGAGTTCGGCCCCGGTGAGCTGGATCTCAGGTGCATACCGGCGGAATCGCTCAGCAGCCACGGTACGGATTTGCTCGGTGATGACCCAGCCGCCGCCGGCTTCGATGTGTACACGGTGAATCCAGCCTGGGCGGTCAACGCTGGTCAGCGGCAGCACACAAACCAACTGCCCCATCGTCAGGTTGAGATGAAACGGTGACGATACGACCAAAGCAGGTCGATCCCTACCCTGCTCACGACCGCGTACCGGGTCGAAGTCGACAAACCAGACCTGCCCAGGCTCGACCCGCGGCGGGCTCACCGGTCCCAATCATCAGCGACCGGCGCCTCAACACCCGCCCACTGGTCGGCCTCACCGAGATAGTCCGACCAGCCGTGCGGATCGCTACCGCGGTACCGACGCACCGCGGCAACGGCGGCGGCTCGCCAATGCTCGTCAAGCAGCCGCCGAACGGTCTCATCCGCCGACGCCCCACCGAACTCGTCCCGCCCGACCTGCAACACCCGCTCACGGGTCCGCTCACTCACACGCAACATGACGCCGAGTCTACCAACACGTAAACGTTCACGTAAACGGCTTTGGTGTCCGGTCTGGGCGATCAGATCACGAAGGCCCGCTAATTAGGGGGCAGAGCCCGTCACCGCTTCCTGGGCGGTCTCGGCTCCGGCTTCGATCTCGACTTTCCACCGACGATCGAGCAACCCGGCGGCGACGACCATGCTCGCCGCGGGCCGCACGTCTGCGGCGAACAGCTCACCATCGACTGCGTCGACGCACTCGACCAGACCGGCTCGGTCGCGGAAATCACGACGCGCGTGCCCACCCGGACCGCGCGGGAGAACCCGATGGTCGCCTCGTACGGGGAGCCCGAACCGGCCCGCATGCCAGGAAGGCCGTCGTGTCCGCTGGCCGGACTGGCTGGTGGATGCGTGCTCACCTGACGAAGGTTCCCGGCCAGGGTGGTGCCGGCCCGCAGCGCAAGGTTGTCACCCGCGATGTCCCGCACACCGAGGATGTGACGGGCCGGGTGGACACCAATCGGCTGACCGCGGCCAGTGCGGCCAACAAGCCGCCGGTCGATGATCCGCCGCCGGATGAGCCGCCGGCCCCGGTGGTGCGTCGGCTCGTGACCCGCCCGCCGAAGCAGTGAGCTCGCCGGCCGGTGGCGATGAGTTTTTCGGCAGGCTCAGCGACGCCGACAAGGTGGCCTACAGCAAGGCCGAGACGGCGGCCACGTTGGCGCATCTGGACAAGTTGATCGCCGAGCTTGACGGTCTGCGGGCCGGGGTTGATGATCCGGATGGGTTGATCTCGTGTGTGCTGGGTTTTGACGGCCGGTTGTTGGAGTTGCGGATCGCTGATGCGGTCGGTGAGGTGTTGACGAATCTGGAGTTGGAGAAGCGGTTGAACACGATGCTGGCGTCGGGGACCGATGGGGTGGATGCGATGCGCAGTGATCTGTTCGCCGACGCTGATGCCAACTATGAACCCCCACAGCATTTTCCGTCACAGTGACGATAACGCGACGGGATCTGGCCCAGCGGTGGGAGCCGGGCCGGGCCCCGATACGCCCCGGCGGCGGCTGGGTTGTTTGCCGTGCCGGGCTGATTTCGGCGTTAGCACGCCCAACTCGGGTGGTTGGACACAGATTTCGCCCAGCGGGGTCGAATCAGCCGGTGGGGCAGGGGGTTACGACCGAGCCGGGGCCGGATCGCGGGGCGGGGGTGCGGTGGAGTTTGTGCCCTGCGGGTCGGATAGGGGCGTTAAGCTGGGGGATGTCGATGACACCGGAGGGACCCAGCCCGGCGGGGCCGATCCCCACCGGCGGTGCGCTGCCCCAACCGCCACCGGGTTGGCAGCCGGCCCCGCTGTCGTGGCGGCCGCGGCGGCGGGTTTCCTGGCTGGCGTTGCTGGCCACCGTGCTGGCCGCCGCGGCGTTGGTGTTGTCACTGATAGCCGTGTTGCGCCCGGCCCCGGCCGGTGACGCATCCGCCGCCGCACCGGCCGCTGATACCACCGCGGCGGATAAGGCGCTGTGTGAGGCGATCGCCCCACTCATGGGCGAAAGCCGTCAGATTATGGGGCGATTGGACAAGAGTGGCCCACCCGATTCGCAGGAGCGCGTCGCAGCACTCCCGGTCTACACCGCGGCAACCAAGGAGTGGGTGGCGAAGATGCAGCCACTCATCGATGCCCACCCTAATGCTGACCCGTTTTTTCGCCGTTCACTACAGCGCGTGGTGGACGACTCGAAATTGTTGGCGCTCGATCTGGCGGGCTCGACCGGTCGTTACTACAACTCGGATGATGTGCTCCTCCAGGACGCGATTGGCTCACTTGGCGGCCCGATGAATGCGTGCGCGGTGCTGGGGGTGAAGTGGTGGTAGGGGTCAGCGCGCCGACGTCGATGCCGACTCGGCAGTACTCGATGATGATCCTTGGCGGGTCGTGGCCGGTGACCGATCCGTCGAGTTGTCAGCAGCTGGCCGACGCCCAGCGCGACAAGGCACTCGAACTGCCGGGGTGTGCACAGGAGCTGCGCGATAACGCCGGCACCGTGACCGCCAGCATGGCCGGCGCCGGGATCAACGCCTACTCCGGCTGGTGCGACGGCACGTCGGCGTCGTACTGACCGGCGGATGTCGCAAGACTGGCGTTCGATCACGCTGCGGTGTGGTCGTTGTTGTCGAGTTTTCGGCGAGCCAGGCCGCGACGAGTGATCGGCGGGTGACACCGGGTCGGCTGGTCTCGCGGGCCGCAGGTCAGCGGACGAAGTTGGGGCCGATGTACAGCACAGCGGCTGTTTGTTGGTTGTCGCGATAGTGCCAGAGGATGAGCCAATCCTCGGACGGTGTGCGCAGTGGCATCCCCCATATCTGCTCGCCAGGGCGGGGGCGAAGACTCGCGGCGCGACAGCGTGGGTCCGCTGG
>NZ_JBYCLB010000536.1:0-5755 GCF_057473705.1 Mycobacterium sp. TH-M15
ACGGCGTAGTCGTGGGCGTCGGCGACGGTGAACCCGGCGCGGCGTGCCTCGTCCACCGCGTCGAGCGCCAGCTTTTTGCCCGCCTCTTGCTGATCGCGCCCCCGCACGGCGATGTCGGCGGCGTCGCGCAACTGGTTGGCGGGACCGCGCACCGTCATCAGGTCGGTGTCGGTTTGGTGCTGGTACGCCTCAGCGGCTGGACCTGCCCATTCGGTGCCGCCGGGGTGCATCGCCCCATTGCGGACCTCGGTGAAAGCGTTCTCCCAGGTGTGGGCGAGCTTGCGCCAGTTGTCGGCGGAGGTCGTCAGGAAGTCCCAGTTCGACGCTTCCAGTTCAGACAGGCTCGGATAGGTCATCGGCGCTAATTCGGCGCCCCGAGTGCGGCGGCACCGTCATCAGCCCCCGCATCGCCGATACCGCCACCGGCACCAGCGTCGGCGGTGAACAGTTCAGGTGGGATGGCTTCCGCGTCGCCGACCGCGCCGTCGAACGGCAACTGCGACAGCGTTGCGGCACCGTGCTCGTCCTGGTTCTGGTAGTGCGTCGCCGCCCTGGTGAGCTTGCCCGCACACGTCGTCAATGGGACTTCAGCACTGTCCCGGCTTTGCCCGCGCCCGCGCCGACTGCGTTCGCCCCCGCCCCGCTGGACTGCCACCCCGACGCCGCCACAGACGACACCGACCCCGCCACCTGTCCGGCGAGGGTCGTGCAGTGCTGCGCCTCGGCGCGCAAGCCGACCGGGGTGACCTTCAGAGACGGCGCAGGGGCGGTCATAGGAAAATAGTAACGGCGGTGACGGGACTGGATTCGCACATTCGCGCCTGTCCCGACCCCTTCGGGCGCACCACGCCGGCACCTGGCCCACTCCGCCCGCACTCTTGCCGACGAAGAAGGGTGCCAAGCCAGGCGGCAGGGCGCGCACACTCTGCCTATCGCGGCCAAGCTATAGCGACGGCAGTATGTCGAGCAGGTAATTGCCGCCGGTGGCAACCGCGTGCTGCAGGTCGCCGAAGACGGCCGCGAGGTTCCAATCGCCGACCGTGGTGGAGTCAGCGCCGGCGAAGGCGGTGCTGCCGGTGCCGATGATCGTGGCGAGGTTATTGTCGCTGAACGAAGCAGTGGCGCCGCCGGCGATGGCCTGGTCGAATGCGCTGCCGGTGTTGAAGATGGCGGCGATATCGCCGATGCCGACAGCTTCGGCCTCGGCGTTGGTGCCCGCGACGGTAGCTGTGTCGGAGTTGCCAGTGGCAATGGCGTCGATACCGGCGCCGTCGGCCAGCGCCAGGTCGGCGCTACCCCCTCCGGCCGAGGCATCGCTGCCGGCGCCGTTGGTGAAAGCCGTGTCGAAGTTGCCGGCGGCGGTCGCGTTGCTGCCGGCGCCGAGCGCGGTGGCATCGTTGAGTTGTCCCAGCCCGGCGTTGGCGGTGCTGCCGGCGCCGTCGGCGGTGGCGATGTCGAGGTTGCTGCCTACCCCCGCGCCGGCGTCGCTGTTGGCGCCGTCGGCGATGGCGACGGCAAAATTGCCACCGACCCCGGCGCCGGCATTGCTGCTGTCCCCGTTTGCGATGGCGACATCGAAGTTGCCGGCCAGCCCGGCGCCGGCGTTGCTATCGGCACCGTCGGCGAATGCGGCGTCAAAGAACCCGCCGCTGGCGTTGGCATGGCTGCCGTCACCGATGGCGACCGCCAAGCTACCGAAGGCCGCGGTGGCGGTGGCGGTGTTGTCCGTTGTCGGGAACAGGTCCACACCGCTGAGGGATATCTGCATATCCATTGGCGACGCCGTCGCAGCGGGGTCGGAAAGGCCACTCATCGATTGATCGATCAACGAATACGGATCGCTCGACGAGTCGGCCGAGGCGACTCCCGCAGCGGCGGCCAACGCGGCGCCCAAACCCATTCCGGCCGCCGCCATCCCTATTCGACCCATGCGAATCAGGTGCCTCATCGGCCGTCCTTTCCTACGGGCGCACCCCGCGGATGCCCACAATCGTCGCTGCAGCGAGGAGGCGGAATGACGCGGAATTTACTCCGAACGGGACCCCGGCACACGTGTTTGACACAAGTTGAACTGGGTGGCTTCGTGCCTGCTAGCGTGCGGTACGGACGCGGACGTTGAGGAGGATCGGTGACGACCATGCCCAAGCTGTTGGTCTTCGGACTTGTCGAGCTTCTGGTCTTCGGCTCGATGCTGTTCGTCCCGGCGGGCACGCTCGACTACTGGCAAGCGTGGGTCTTTCTGGTGGTGGTCGGCGTTTCGGCGTGGACCCCGGTCGTTTTCCTGCTGCGCTCCAATCCCGCTGCGCTGCAGGCCCGGATGAGTGGGGGGCCGACAGCCGAAACTCGGAGAGCGCAGCGGGTGGTCATCGCCGGCTTGTACCTGACGCTGGCGGTAATGGTCGTGGTCAGCGTCCTCGATCATCGCTTCGGCTGGTCGTCGGTGCCCACCGCGGGCTGTCTGGTCGGCGATGCTGTGGTCGCCGCCGGCTTGGGTGTGGTGGGGCTGGTGATCATCCAGAACAGTTACGCGGCTGCCACTGTGCGCGTGCAGGCAGGCCAGCAGGTGGTCTGCACCGGTTTGTACGGTCTGGTACGGCATCCCATGTACACCGGCAACGTCATCATGCTGGTCGGCATCCCCCTCGCGCTCGGTTCCTACCTGGGACTCGTCCTCGTCGTGCCCGGCCTGATCGTTCTCGCCGCACGCATCGGCGACGAGGAGAAGCTGCTGGGAGAGCAGCTAGCCGGATACCGCGAATACACCCAGAAGGTTCGTCACCGGCTGGTGCCCGGGATGTGGTAGCGGGCGCCGGCCACCGCCGGTTGTCCGACTTGCGGTCGTAGCCATTGGGCCAGCCCGGCCACGGTGGGATGGTCGAACACCGTTTGGACGGGAACCTCGAGGCCCAGTTCGGTTCCGATCCGCGCGGCCAGCCGCATCGCCAACAACGAATGACCGCCCAGGGCGAAGAACGAATCGTCGACTCCGACCTTCGCGACGCCCAGAATGTGGGCGTATGCGCCGGCCAGGTTCTCCTCCAAGGCGTCATCGGGGGCGCGGTACCGGTCGACACCGTGGTATTCGGGCGCGGGCAGGGCCCGCGTGTCGAGCTTGCCGTTGACCGTCACGGGCAGCGCGGCCAGCGCGACAACGGCGGCGGGCACCAGGTAGGCCGGCAGCCGTCGGGCGAGGGCGACGCGGGCGTCGGCGGGGTCGGCGGTGCCGGTGATGTAGCCGACCAGGCGCTTGTCGCCGGGGTGGTCCTCGCGGGCGATCACCACGGCCTGCCCGACGCCGTCGAGCGCGCCGAGTGCTGCTTGGACTTCGCCGAGCTCGATGCGGTAACCGCGGATCTTGACTTGCCGATCGGCGCGGCCGCGATAGTGCAGTTGTCCATCGGCGTTCCAGCACACCAGATCTCCGGTGCGATACATGCGTGCTCCGGGTGAGCCGAACGGGCAGGCCACAAAGCGCGACCCGGTCAAGCCGGCCCGGCCCCGATATCCGAGCCCAACCCCGTGACCGGCGATGTAGAGCTCGCCGACGACACCGGCCGGCACCGGCCGAAGCCACCCGTCGAGCACGAAAAATGCCGTCCCGGGCAACGGCCCACCGATCGGGCTGACCGCGCGGTCGAAGTCAGCACCGCCGATCTCGTGGAACGACGCATGCACCGTCGTCTCGGTGGTGCCGTAGAGGTTCAGCAGGCGCGGTGCACCCGGGTGACTGTTGCGCCAGGTGTGCAGCCGCGCAGGTTCCAGCGCCTCGCCGGCGAACACCACCGCCGCGAGCGTGGGCGGGCGTTGCGTCTCCGGCTGCAGCGCCGCAGCGGTGTGCAGCGCATAAAACGCGGACGGGGTCTGGCTGAGAACGGTGACCTGCTCGCTGATCAGCAGGGCACGCAGATGCTGGGGTGAGCTGACCACCGTGTCCGGCACGACCACGAGGCGCCCACCCGATAGCAGGGCTGCCCAGATCTCGCACACCGAGACGTCGAAGCTGAGCGAGTGCCATTGTGACCACACCTGCCGGGTCGGTAGGTGTGACTGTAGGGCGGTGACGAGGTGGGTGACGTTGTGGTGGCTGATGGCAACGGCTTTGGGGGTGCCGGTGGTGCCCGAGGTGTAGATCAGGTAGGCGATGTCGTCGGGAGCCGGCGGTGGCGGCGCGGTGCTGGGGTGGGTGCCGATGGCGGGGTCGTCGATATCGATCACCGGGAAATCGTGGGTGGGCAGCCGCCCGGCCAGTGCGGTGGTTGTGATCGCGGCGACGGGTGTGGCGTCGGTGAGCATGAACGCCAGGCGGGTGTCGGGCAGTGCGGGGTCCAGGGGTAGGTAGGCAGCCCCCGTCTTGAGGACGGCCAAGATAGCCACGACGGCCGCCGCGCTGCGCGGCATCAGCAGCGCGATTCGTTGTCCGGGCCCGGCGCCGCGCGCGGTGAGGTGGTGCGCGAGCCGGTTGGCGGCGTGGTCGAGTTGGCGGTAGGTCAGGTGCCGGCCCTCGAAGGTCAATGCAACCGTGTCGGGGTTGCGGGCAACCTGGGTGGCGAAGGCCGCGGGGATCGACAGCGGGGCCGGCCCGGGCTCGGTGAGCGCGGCCTGGTTGCCCCAGGCTTGCAGACGGGTGTGCTCGGCGGTGTCGACGACATCGATGCGCGACAGCGGTCGGGTGGGGCGGGTCGTCATTGCGGTCAGGATCCGGATGAAGCGGCCCAGCAGATCCTCGACGCCGGCGTCGTCGAAAACGGTGCTGTCGTATTCGGCGCGCAGGCGCAGCCGGGTGCCGGGCAGCGCTTGGATAGACAAGGGGTAGTGGTTGTATTCGCGGGCGCTGACCCCGCTGACCGTGAGCCCGTCGATACCCAGCGGGGCGGTGGTGTCGAGCGGGTAGTTCTCGTAGACGAACAACGTGTCGAACAACTGCTCGTGGCCGCTGAGACGATGGATCTCGCTCAGCGCCAGGTGCTGGTGATCCAGCGTCTGGTTATGGGTGGCGTGCAGCTGGGCCAGCAGGTCGGCGGTGGTACCGGCGGCGGTCAAGGTTGCCCGAACCGGCAAGGTGTTGATCAGCAGCCCCACCATCGACTCGGCGCCGGGTAGTTCGGCCGGCCGGCCCGACACCGTCGTACCGAAGACGACGTCGCGGTGGCCGGTCCAGGCGACCAACAGCTGCGCGTAGGCCGCCTGCAGCACGATGTTGGCGGTGGTGTGGCAGGTCCGGGCCAGCTCGTTGACGGCGGCGGTGAGCGGTTCGGGCAGCGTCCACGACGTCACGGCCCGCCGGCCCAGCCCCGCCCCGGCCGGTGGCCCCACCAGGGTGGGGGCATCCAACCCGGCCACTACCGCACGCCAGGCGGCGCGGGCGGCCTCGCGGTCACGGCCGGCCAGCCAGGACACGAATTGGCGATAGGACCCGGGCGCCGGGAGGCGTCGCCCGTCGTAGCTGGCAAACAACTCGCGCACCAGGACCGGCAGCGACCAGCCATCCAGCACAATATGGTGAGTGGTCAGCACAAACCGGTGCTCGTCGTCGCCGACACGGATCAGCACCGCCCGGAACGCCGGCTGATCGCCCAGATCGCAGACCGCGGCCCGCTCGGCGGCGCACACCCGTGCCACCTGATCGTCGGCACCGACACCACCGGCGGTGTCGACGTCGAGGTGGCGCCACGGCACCCAGGGATCCGCCGGAACGATCTGCACCGGCTCGTCGAACTGCTCGGAGAACCGCGCCACCACCTGCGGATGCCGGTTC
>NZ_JBYCLB010000537.1:0-3069 GCF_057473705.1 Mycobacterium sp. TH-M15
TCGCTTGCGGTAGGCCGGTTTTGCTGGGGTACCAGGACTCGAACCTAGAATGGCTGAACCAGAATCAGCTGTGTTGCCAATTACACCATACCCCATTGACCAGCTAAAGCCGCTGGTCAGAGTCGCCCCCGGCCAACGGCTGCGGGCCGACGTGCAGACTACCAAAGATCTCGGCTCAGCCGCGCGGGGCACTCTCCCGAGCCGCTCGCAGCCGGCCCAGGCTGCGCTCGGCGCCCAGCAGCTCCAGCGATTCGAACAGCGGCGGGCTGATCGGCGCGCCGGTCACCGCCACCCGGATCGGACCGAACGCCTTGCGCGGCTTGAGCCCGAGCCGCTCCACCAGCGCATCCTTCAGCGCGGCCTCGATCTGCCCGGCGGTCCAGGCCGGCACGGCCCCCAGGGCGGCGACCGCGGCGTCGAGCACCGGCGCCGACTCGGCACCCAGCTCCTTGGTGGCGGCGCGCGGATCGAGCTCGTACGCGTCGTCGTTGAGGAACTTCAGCAGATCCCAGGCATCGCCGAGCACCACGATCCGGGTCTGCACCAGCGCGGCGGCTTCGGCGAAGCCGGCCTCGTCCAGCCCGGTGCGGTGACCGTGGGTGTCGAAGTAGGCCGCCAGCCGGGCGGCGAAGTCCGCGGGCTGCAGCCGGCGGATCTGCTCGGCGTTGATCGCGTCGGCCTTCTTCTGGTCGAACCGGGCCGGGTTGGAGTTGACGTCGGCGACGTCGAACGCGGCCACCATCTCCGCCATGCTGAACACGTCGTGGTCGTCGGCGATCGACCAGCCGAGCAGCGCCAGGTAGTTCAGCAGCCCCTCCGGGATGAAGCCGCGGTCCCGGTGGGCGAACAGGTTCGACTGCGGGTCGCGCTTGGACAGCTTCTTGGTGCCCTCGCCGAGCACCGTCGGCAGATGGGCGAACTCCGGGACCCACTCGGCCACCCCGATCCGGATCAGCGCCTGGTACAGCGCGATCTGGCGCGGCGTGGACGGCAGCAGATCCTCGCCGCGCAGCACGTGGGTGATCTTCATCAGCGCGTCGTCGACCGGGTTGACCAGCGTGTACAACGGATCCCCGGTGGCCCGGGTCAGCGCGAAGTCGGGAATGGTGCCGGCCGGAAACGCGGTCTCGCCGCGCACCAGATCGCACCAGCCGAGCTCTTCGGCGGGCATCCGCAGCCGCACCACCGGCTGGCGGCCTTCGGCCCGGTAGGCCGCGCGCTGGGCGTCGGTCAGGTCGCGGTCGAAGTTGTCGTAGCCCAGCTTCGGGCTGCGTCCGGCCGCCAGGTGCCGGGCCTCGACCTCGGCCGGGGTGGCGAAGGCGTGGTAGGCCTCGCCGGCGTCGAGCAGCCGCGCCACCACGTCGCGGTAGATCTCGCCGCGCTGCGACTGCCGATACGGCCCGTACGGCCCGCCGGCCTCGGGCCCCTCGTCGAAGTCCAGCTGCAGCCAGCGCAGCGCGTCCAGCAGCGCCCGGTAGCTCTCCTCGCTGTCGCGTTCGGCGTCGGTGTCCTCGATCCGGAACACCAGGGTGCCGCCGGTGTGCCGGGCGTAGGCCCAGTTGAACAACGCGGTGCGGATCAGCCCGACGTGCGGGGTGCCGGTCGGCGACGGGCAGAACCGGACCCGCACGGCACCAGGATCGGTCACGACTTTCCTTTCCGGACAACTGGATTGGTCAAAGTGCCGATCCCTTCGATGGTGATCGAGACGGTGTCGCCGTCCGTGATGGGGCCGACGCCGGCGGGCGTGCCGGTGAGGATCAGGTCGCCCGGCAGCAGGGTCATCACCGCCGAGATCCACTCCACGATCGCGCCGACGTCGTGGATCAGCTGCGAGGTCCGGCCGTCTTGTCTAAGCACGCCGTTCACCTCGGTGCGCAGCGCCAAGTCGGCCGGGTCGACGTCGGTGACGATCCACGGCCCGACCGGACAGAAGGTGTCGTGGCCTTTGGCCCGGGTCCACTGCCCGTCGGCGCGCTGCTGGTCGCGGGCGGAGACGTCGTTGGCGATGGTGTAGCCGAGGATGTTCTCCGCGGCCCGGGCGGCCGGGACATCCTTGCACGGCCGGGCGATCACCGCGGCCAGCTCGCCCTCATAGTGCACCTCCGCGGCGCCGGGCGGCAGCTGAATCGGCGTGTTGGGCCCGATGATCGCCGTGTTGGGCTTGAGGAAGATGATCGGGTCGACCGGTGCCTCGCCCCCGTCGAAACCGCCCATCTCGGCGATGTGGTCGGCGTAGTTCTTGCCGACGCAGACCACCTTGGAGGCCAGGATCGGCGCCAGCAGCCGGACGTCGGCCAGCGGCCAGGAACGGCCGGTGAACGTCGGCGTGCCGAACGGGTGCTCGGCGATCTCACGGGCGGTGGGCTCACCGGACTCGCCTTCGATGCTGACGAAAGCGACGCCGTCCGGGCTGGCGATTCGGCCGAGGCGCATTCGTCAAAGGGTACTGGCGACCGCGACTCCCAGCGCAGCTCGGTCGCGCAGCGCCTTCCGCCGCCCCCAGCCGCCGCGGGTGATGGCGCTCGACGCCGCTGCGTCGAGCTGGACCGGTATCAGCTACGCCCGGTTCGGCGCGGCCAGTGAGACGGGTGTGACACCATACCCGGGTGGCCCCGGCGTCCGCTGACTCGCCTAGCACCGCCGCGCGCTGGTCGATCGTGGTCATCGCGCTGGCGGCGACGCTGTGCTCGTTCGTCTTCATCAACGGCATCGCCTTCGTCATCCCGATGCTGGAGACCAAACGGGAGACCAACCTGGCGATAGCCGGTCTGCTGGCCTCCATGCCCAGCTTCGGCATGGTGCTCACCCTGTTCGCCTGGGGAGCGCTGCTGGACCGGGTCGGCGAGCGGATCGTGCTCTCGGTCGGCTCGGCGCTGACCGCGGCGGCGTGTTACGGCGCCGCGGCGTTCGACTCGCTGGGCATGGTGGGTGTCTTGCTGTTCCTCGGCGGGATGGCGGCCGCCAGCGCCAACACCGCCAGCGGGCGGCTGGTCACCGGCTGGTTCCCGCCGCACCAGCGCGGCCTGGTGATGGGCATCCGGCAGACCGCGCAGCCGCTGGGCATCG
>NZ_JBYCLB010000538.1:0-5891 GCF_057473705.1 Mycobacterium sp. TH-M15
GGTGACCGTCGGCTGCGCGTCGAGGTCGGGGTCGGGGTCGGGCCGCGGTTCGAGCTTGACCGCGGTGCGCAGCTGTCCGACGGTGGCGACTTCGGCCCGCTTGTCGCTGGACCAGGTCGGGGTGATCGCGCAGCGAGCCGCCGAGGGCTCCGACGAACACTATGCGCAGCTGGGACCTCCTGGTCGCAGCGCGATGTGCGGGTTGCCCAACTGCGCCCTACCCGGTCAAGCTGCGAGCTTCGGAATGGCAGAATCTGCCGGCCGACTGGAAGATAACGCTGCGCACCACTTCGACCGCGTGGTTCCCGTAGTGTCCGTACAACCGGCTCAGTAATGCCACATCCACCGCGGCCGAGACCCCATGTTTCCATTCACGGTCGGTGAGCACACCGAATAAGTTCCGGTGTACATCAGTCATTGCAGCATTTTCTTCCCTGATGCGGATCACCCTTCGCGGATCCCGCGACAACAGCACTTCTCGGGTGTCGCTGCCCAACTCGGCCGCCAGCCTGCCCATTTCGGAAAAATATCCGTCGGTCTCTTCTGGGATTGCGTGCCGCGGATGCCGGTGGCGGGTGGCCTTTGCGACATCTCGCGCCAGCTCCCCCATCCGCGCGATACCATCCGCCACCTGAGTTGCGGTGAGAACGGTGCGACGATCATCCGCCGACGGCGTCGGTGACGCCAACAAGGCATACGAACCGTCCGCTACGCTTGCGCCTAATTCCACGATCTGATCGTGATCGGTGAATACTTGCTCAGCGAGCACCAGATCGGTCTGCAGCAAGGCTTTGGTTGCGTGTTCCATCGCGACCTCGGCCAGCCCGCACATCTCTGCGATCCGCTCGGACAATTCCGAGGTTTGTTCGCAGTATGGAATCGACATGTCGGCCAACGTACGTGGCTCGAATGAAGGCCGGCGGATCGCCACATGAATATTTCATGACCATGCGGTGCCGATTCGTCAACATCAGGCGAACCAGCGC
Source organism: Mycobacterium sp. TH-M15 (assembly GCF_057473705.1). Taxonomy (NCBI): domain Bacteria; kingdom Bacillati; phylum Actinomycetota; class Actinomycetes; order Mycobacteriales; family Mycobacteriaceae; genus Mycobacterium; species Mycobacterium sp. TH-M15. Next base: position 987 of record NZ_JBYCLB010000538.1, read on the forward strand.
CCCTGGACACCAGCTGACGTGCACCGATAGGCATGCGGTCCGTGGGCGCCACGCAGGCGCACCACCTGGTCACTCCCGGCTCTCGACGGCGCCGCGGGTGCGCTATCCGTCCGGAGGCCAGCAGGCCCGCCACTGCGCCTCGGTGACCGGGCCGGGTGAGCCCGCGTCGAGGGCCGTGGCGTCTCCCCCCCGGCGGGTCGCGGCGATCTGCTGCTCGGCGGCCCGCAGTGCGTCCATGAAATCCAGTACCGCTGCCCGCAGACCACTCTCGACGTCCGCATCGGTAGCCAGGGTGACCATGGTGATCTCTGCTGGGATCAGGTCGGGCGGCAGTCCGGCCGCCGCCGCCCGGTGAATCACCTTCTGCGCCAACGCCAACGCCGGCTGTGCGGTGGGCACCCCGTCGAGGATCGAACCGGCGTCGTCGCCTGCCCGTTTTGCCCGCTTCTCGGCCGCCTTGCGCTCCGCCCACTGGGCCAGCTGTTCGTCCAGCGAGATCTCCTCGCCGGCGAGCACCGCCGGCACCCGGTTGGCCAGCTTGCGCAGCAAGGCGTCGGCCACGTCGTCGATGCCGAACGGGTGCTGCGGTGCGTCCTCGGCGATCCGGGCGTGGAAGAGCACCTGCAGCAGCACATCGCCGAGCTCTTCGCAGAGTGCGTCGGGGTCGCCGCCGCGCACCGCGTCGAACAGCTCGTAGGTCTCCTCCAGCAGGAACCGGTGCAGCGAGTCGTGGGTCTGTTCGCTCTCCCACGGACCCGCGGTGCGCAGCCGGTCCATGATCGCCACCGCGCCGATCAGCCGCTCGCCGACCGGCGGGTCGGGCATGGCGATCAGGGTGGCGCCGGCCGCCAGCCGGGCGACGACGGCCGGGTGGTCCCGGTCGGAGGAGAGCAGCACCGCCGCGTCCGGATCGGCGTGCACCGGATGTGCCGCCGGCAGCGACCAGAGCACCGCGACCGGCAGCTCCTCGGTGTAGGCGAGCGGTCCGGCGAGCGGCCCGACGGCGGCGACCGGGACCAGCGACGGTCGCCGCGGGTCCAGCAGCACGACGGTCGTCACGTCGGCCTCCCCGGACCCGCCGACAGTAAGCCCACCGCGTCGACGTCGCCCGGCGGTTTGCCGTCCAGCGCCGAGATCAGGTCGGCGACCAGCTGAACCAGCTCCAGGTCGCGGACGCGGGGCGCACCGACGCCGGCACCCGCGGCACGAGGTATCGGCACCTGGACGGTGGCGGTGGTCGCCCGGTAGCGCGCCCCCGGGTAGAGCCGTTTGAGCCGCAGCTGGGCGGAGTCCGGCAGGGTCAGCGGGGCCAGCCGCAGGGTGGCCTCCGACATCGCGGCCACCTCGGCGATGCCGGCGACCCGGCAGCGCAGCCGCAGCCGGGCCACCGCGACCAGCCGGCGGGCCGGCTCGGGCAGCGGGCCGTAGCGGTCGACAAGCTCGTCGACAACCGAGCCCACCGCGGCGTCGTCGGCCGCGGCGGCCAGCCGCCGGTAGGCCTCCAGCCGCAGCCGGTCGCTGCCGATGTAGTCCGGCGGCAGGTGTGCGTCCACCGGCAGGTCGATCCGCACGTCCTTGGGTTCCTCGGCGGTGGTGACCGTCTGCCCGTCGGCGGCTGCCTTGTATGCCTCGACGGCTTCGCCGACCAGCCGCACGTACAGGTCGAAGCCGACCCCGGCGACGTGCCCGGACTGCTCGACGCCGAGCACGTTGCCCGCACCCCGGATCTCCAGGTCCTTCATCGCCACCGCCATGCCGGCGCCCAGCTCGTTGTTCTGGGCGATGGTGGCCAGCCGGTCGTGGGCGGTCTCGGTCAGCGTCGTGTCGCGCGGGTAGAGGAAGTAGGCGTAGCCGCGTTCCCGGCCGCGGCCCACCCGGCCGCGCAGCTGGTGCAGCTGGGACAGCCCGAAGGTGTCGGCCCGCTCGACGACCAAGGTGTTGGCGTTGGAGATGTCCAGGCCGGTCTCGATGATCGTGCTGCACACCAGAACGTCGAACTCCCGGTTCCAGAAGCCGGCCACCGTCGCCTCCAGCTGCTCTTCGGGCATCTGGCCGTGCGCCACCACCACCCGCGCCTCGGGCACCAGGGCGCGCACCCGGGCGGCCGCGGCGTCGATGGAGCTGACCCGGTTGTGCACGTAGAACACCTGACCGTCGCGGAGCAGCTCCCGGCGCAGCGCGGCGGCCACCTGCTTGTCGTCGTGCGGGCCGACGTAGGTCAGCACCGGGTAGCGGTCCTCGGGCGGGGTCAGGATCGTCGACATCTCCCGGATGCCGGCCAGGCTCATCTCCAGGGTGCGCGGGATCGGGGTGGCGCTCATGGTGAGCACGTCGACGTTGGTGCGCAGGCTCTTGATGTGCTCCTTGTGTTCGACGCCGAACCGCTGTTCCTCGTCGACGATCACCAGGCCGAGGTTCTTCCAGGCCACCCCGGTCTGCAGCAGCCGGTGGGTGCCGATCACGATGTCGACGGTGCCGTCGGCCAGCCCGTCGACCACCGCACGCGACTCGGCCGGGTCGGTGAACCGGGATAGGCCCTTGACCCGCACCGGGAAGCCGGCCATCCGGGAGGCGAACGTCTGCAGGTGCTGGTCGGCCAGCAGGGTGGTCGGCACCAGCACGGCGACCTGCCGGCCGTCCTGGACGGCCTTGAACGCCGCGCGCACCGCGATCTCGGTCTTGCCGTAGCCGACGTCGCCGCAGATCACCCGGTCCATCGGCACCGGCTTCTCCATGTCGGTCTTGACCTCGCCGATCGCGGTGAGCTGGTCGACCGTCTCGGTGAACCCGAACGCGTCCTCCATCTCGGCCTGCCACGGGGTGTCCGGCCCGAACGCGTGCCCGGGCGCGGCCTGGCGTTTGGCGTAGAGCGCGACCAGCTCGCCGGCGATCTCGGCGACCGCCCTGCGGGCCTTGGCCTTGGTCTGGGTCCAGTCGCTGCCGCCGAGCCGGGACAGCGCCGGGGCCTGCCCGCCGACGTAGCGGGAGAGCTGGTCCAGGGAGTCCATCGGCACGTACAGCTTGTCGGTGTTTTTGGCGCCGTCAACGCCCGTGCCCCGCCGCTTGCCGGAGGCGTACTCGAGCACCAGGTATTCCCGCCGGGCCCCGCCGACGGTGCGTTCGGCCATCTCGACGAACCGGCCGATGCCGTGCTGGTCGTGCACCACCAGGTCGCCGGCGGTCAGCGCCAGCGGGTCGACGGCGTTGCGCCGCTTGGCCGCCAGCCGCCTGCCCTCCGGGCCGGTGACCCGGTTGCCGGTCAGATCGGTCTCGGTGACGACCACCAGGTTGGCGCCCGGAACCACCAGCCCGTCGTGCAGCGGGCCCGGCAGCACCCCGACCAGACCGGGCACCGGGGCGGCGCCCGGCTCCAACAGGGTCGCCGGGGTGTCGGATTCGACGAGCTGCTCGACGATCCGGCGGGCGGTGCCGACGCCGGGGGCCACCACCGCCGCGCAGCCGCCGGTCGCGGTCTGCGCCCGCAGCATGGCGAAGGTCTCGTCGATGTCGCGCTGCCGGCCATGCGCCGACGGCGACGCCCGGACGTCGAGCTGCACCGCGGACTCGTCGGAGAGCTGGCTCAGCGTCCACCACGGGTGCCCGGCGGCCCGCGCCGCGGCCTGCGCCTCGTCGAGATCGCAGAACCCCGACCCGCCCAGCTGCTCGACGTCGATCGGCGCGTCACCGCCAACCGCCGCCGTCGACCAGGATGCCTCCAGGAACTCCCGCCCGGTCTTGATCAGGTCGGCGGCCCGGGCGCGCACCTTCTCCGGGTCGCAGACCAGCACCGAGGTGCCGGCGGCGAGCTGGGCGGTGAGCAGTTGCTGCGGGCCCGGTCGCAGCACCGGCCCCAGCGCCTCCATCCCGTCCACCGGGATGCCGTCGGCCAGCTTGGCCAGCATGTCGGCGACGGTGCCGGTGACGGCGTTGTCGGTCTCGGGCTGCCCGCCGGCCACGGCCAGCAGCTCGGCCGCGCGCGCCCGCACGTCGTCGGTGAGCAGCAGCTCCCGGCACGGCACCGCAACCCGGGTGCCGACCTCGATCTCCGGGATGGAGCGCTGGTCGGCGACCGAGAACGACCGCATCTCGGTGACCTCGTCACCCCAGAACTCGACCCGCACCGGGTGTTCGGCGGTCGGCGGGAAGACGTCGAGGATCCCGCCGCGCACCGCGAACTCGCCGCGTCGGCCGACCAGGTCCACCCGGGTGTAGGCCAGCTCGACCAGCCGGGCGATGGTGTCTTCGAAGGCGGTCTCGGTCCCGACCGCCAGGGTGACCGGCTCGATCTCGCCCAGCCGCGGGGTCATCGGCTGCAGCAGGGAGCGCGCCGCGGTGACCACCACCCGCAGCGGCGGCCCCAGCCGGGTGTCGCCGGGGTGGGCCAGCCGGCGCAGCAGCAGCAGCCGCGCGCCGACGGTGTCCACCCCCGGCGAGAGCCGCTCGTGCGGCAGCGTCTCCCAGGACGGGAAGAGCGCCACCGCGTCGCCGAACACCCCGCGCAGCTCGGCGGTGAGGTCGTCGGCCTCGTGACCGGTGGCGGTGACCACCAGCAGCGGGGTCTGGCCGGCCAGCGCGGCCGCGACGAACAGCCGGGCCGAAGCCGGGCCGACCAACCTCAGCTCCGTCGGCCGGTCGGTGGCGCGGTCGACCAGATCCCGGAAGGTCGGCGCGGCCAGCGCCCGATCCACCAGCCCGGTGAGCGGGGCGACAGCGCAGGCCAACCCCGGTGCGGTCATGATGTCGTCATCTTAGGGCGCGGTTCCGGTCGGTCCAGCCGCGGCACCGGGTGCGGCCACGCAACGGGGTCCGCGTCACTCAGCCGACAAGCTTTCGCGCGGCGACCGAACGCCGGTTGTCGGCGAGGCCGATGATTTCCCGAAACACGGTCTCGGCCACCTGGAAGTC
>NZ_JBYCLB010000539.1:0-6187 GCF_057473705.1 Mycobacterium sp. TH-M15
CCCGAAGGTGAGCAGCAACACCACCCCGGGAACACCCCTGCCGGCCCCGTGCCGGGCTTCGGCCAGCCCGGCGGCGTCGGCGTCGTTGAGTACCACCACTTCCTGGCCGCCGAGCTCGGTGGAGATCACGTCGCGCGCGTTGACGCCGATCCACGACTTGTCGACGTTGGCCGCGGTCTGGGCGACGCCGCCGGTCACCACGCCCGGGTAGGTAACCCCGAGCGGGCCGGTCCAGCCGAATTCGTTGACCACCGCGGCGACGACTTTGGCCACCGCCGAGGGCGTCGCCGGATCCGGGGTGAACAGCTTGCAGCGATCGCCGATCAGCGTGCCGGTGTCGAGGTCGATGATCCCGCCCTTGATGCCGCTGCCGCCGACGTCGATGCCGAATCCACGGCGCGGTGCGGCGGCGGCCGCAGGGCCGGATGCACCGGTTGGGTCGGCGGTCGGATCGGTGCCGGTCATCGAGGCTCCTCGGCGAGGCGGGTGGTTTCGCCCACACCTTAGTCCGGCGGTCGGCCGTTGGCGCGTCGCCGCGGCGGTTGTGCTGCGATAGGAGGATGACGACACCCACGGACAGCCCCGCAGAGCTGCGTTCGGTAGCCGAAACCCTGGCCGGCGAGGCCGCACGCTTTGTCCGGCGACGCCGCGCCGAGGTATTCGGCGGACATCACCTCGACGGCACGACGGTGCAGGCCAAGAGCAGTCCCACCGATCCGGTGACCGTGGTCGACACCGACACCGAACGGCTGCTGCGGGAACGACTGGCCGACCTCCGCCCGGGCGACTCGGTGCTCGGCGAGGAGGGCGGTCTCGCCGGTACCGACAGCGGCGGGGTCACCTGGGTGCTGGATCCGATCGACGGGACGGTGAACTTCGTCTACGGCGTGCCCGCCTACGGGGTGTCGGTTGCGGCCCGGATCGGCGGCGTGTCGGTGGCCGGTGCGGTCGCCGATGTGGTCGGCGGGCAGGTGTATTCGGCGGCGGCCGGGCTTGGCGCGCAGGTCGCCGACGAACACGGCACCGCTCCGCTGCGATGCAACGGGATCGAGGATCTGTCGATGGCGCTGCTGGGCACCGGGTTCGGCTACTCCGCGCGCCGCCGTGCCGTCCAGGCGCAGTTGCTGGCCCACCTCCTGCCGGTGGTGCGCGACGTGCGCCGCATCGGGTCGGCGGCGCTGGATCTGTGCATGGTCGCGGCGGGTCGGCTGGACGCCTTCTACGAGCACGGGCTGAAGGTGTGGGATTACGCGGCCGGGTCGCTGATCGCCGCCGAGGCGGGTGCCCGGGTCCGAATACCCGAGGCGGAGGATCCCGCCCGCGCCGCGGGGCTGATCGCGGTCGCCGCGCCGGGGATCGCCGAGGAGTTCATCGGCGTCCTGGACCGCTTCGACGGCCTGGCCCCCATCCCGGAGTAGCCGGTCAGCAGGTGTTGGCGTGGATCTTGCCGAGCAGCGCCGGATCCACCGGCCCCGACGCGTCCGACCGCAGGCTGGCCAGGGCGGAGTCGATGTCGTAGCCGTGCGCCAGGGCGGTGAAGTCGGTGCCGATCACCAAGTCGACCGAGTCGTCGGCGCGGTCGTCGCGGAAAAGCTCGGTGCACGGCGCCGTCAGCCATATCGAGGCGGCGCTGGCCTTGTCGGCGTCGCCGAAGCGGATCTGCCCGTGACATTCCAGCGGGGTGGCCCCGTAGACCGGGTCGTTGGCAGCGGTCGGCTGGGCGAAACCCAGGTCGCGCAGCGCGTCGGCCACGTCGGCGGCCTGGCCGGCCTGGCCGCCGGCGTTGAGGACACGGATCTTCGTCTCGGCCAGCTTCGCCGGGCTGACGCCCATCATCGAGTTCCGGGTCATCGGCGCCCCGAGCCGCGGCTGGTCCGGCGCGGTCGGCGGCGGCGGCGGGTTGCACACCGCCACCTCGCGGGTGGCCTCCGGACGGGTGAACGCGATGATCCAGGTGATCGCCGTCACCAGGAAGCAGGCCACCAGGAAGTAGATGACCGGCCGCGGATTGCGCCGGCGAAACGGCCGGCCGTGCTTGTCAAAGGCGGTGCCGTCGGTGATTTGGGTGACCACGTTAGGCACTCTATCCGGGGGTGTCACGCACCGGCGAGCACCACAGATCAGAAGCTGTGATGTAAATCACAGTTGAATAGGCCGCGATATGGGCACGAATCGTTTGGCGGATGCGTTCGACGCTGGTACAAAGCTTTGCTTGCAGGGTTAGAAGGGGAGAGGAAAAAACAGGCGATGGCTACCGACTATGACGCCCCGCGGCGCACCGAGAGCGACGACGTATCCGAGGATTCGCTGGAGGAGCTCAAGGCGCGGCGGAACGAGGCCCAATCGGCCGTGGTCGACGTCGACGAGTCCGAAACCGCTGAGTCTTTCGAACTGCCCGGCGCCGACCTCTCCGGCGAGGAGCTCTCGGTGCGGGTCATTCCCAAGCAGGCGGACGAATTCACCTGCTCGTGCTGCTTTTTGGTGCAGCACCGAAGCCGCCTGGCCAGCGAGAAGAACGGTGTGATGATCTGCACCGACTGTGCGGCCTGACCGAATCGCTCAGCTGGACAGCGCGGCCAGCACCCGGTCCGGGCGGCGGCAGCTCACCAGCCAGTAGGGCGTCGGGTCGTCGGGGTCGTCGAGGACCAGCAGCACCATCGGACCCACCCAGCCGCGGTGCACCACGAATGCGGCCGGGTCGAGTTGACGCCCCAGCGCCGCCGACTTGGCGGAGTGCGGAACTTCGGCGGAGCGGGAGATCACCGTCGTCGGCAGGTGCGCGTCGCCCACCCACAGCTCGACCCGCGTTCCGTCGTCGGTGACGCGAACCTCGACACGTCCCAGCCACAGCAGCCCGCCGGCGGTCAGCGCGAACACGACGGCGAACGGGAGCCAGCGGGGAAGGCTGGGTATCCCCAGGACCACCTCGTAGGCCATCAGTCCCGTCCCGAACAGACCCGGTGGCCACCACCACCACGGAACACCGAGGCGCTCGCGGTAGCGCACGGTCAGCGAGGTGGTGCGCGTTCCGGACACCTGCCTGAGAGTAGTCTTTGGCTTCGTGTCGACCAGTCTGGCGGTGGTGCGCCTGGATCCAGGGCTGCCGTTGCCGAGCCGCGCCCACGACGGTGACGCCGGTGTCGACCTGTACAGCGCGGTCGACGTCGAGCTCGGGCCCGGCCGGCGAGCCCTGGTGCCGACCGGGATCGCGGTGGCGGTTCCGGTCGGCATGGTGGGCCTGATCCACCCGCGGTCCGGTTTGGCTGCGCGGATGGGGCTTTCGATCGTCAACAGTCCCGGTACCATCGACGCGGGTTATCGTGGCGAGGTCAAGGTCGCGCTGATCAATCTCGACCCCGGGGTGCCGATCACCGTGCAGCGCGGCGACCGCATCGCCCAGCTGCTGATCCAGCGGGTGGAGCTTCCCGAGCTGGTCGAGGTGACGTCATTCGACGATGCCGGGCTTGCCGAGACCAGCAGGGGCGCTGGCGGGCACGGATCGTCGGGCGGGCATGCGACCTTGGCCGGCGACGACCGTCACGTCGCCGCGACGACGCAGAGCGATGAAGGGGGCAGTGCCTGCCATGGCATTCGGTAGCAAGCGCAGACGCCAGGCCGGGGGTGAATCGCCGCCGATCGAGCCGGACCAGGTCGATTCCCGGGACGACGACGAATCCGACGAACTCGAGGGCCCGTTCGACATCGAGGACTTCGATGATCCGTCGGAGGCGGCGCTGGCCCGCCTGGACCTGGGCTCGGTGCTGATCCCGATGCCGGAGGGCGGCCAGGTGCAGGTCGAACTCAACGAGTCCGGCGTGCCGAGCGCGGTGTGGCTGGTAACCCGCAACGGCCGGTTCAGCATCGCCGCCTACGCGGCCCCGAAGACGGGGGCGTTATGGCGCGAGGTGGCCGCCGAGCTGGCCGAGGCGCTGCGCAAGGACTCGGCCAGCGTGAGCATCGTGGACGGCCCGTGGGGCCGGGAGGTGATCGGCACCGGAGCCGGCGCGGTTCGCTTCATCGGTGTGGACGGTTACCGGTGGATGATCCGGTGCGTGGTCAACGGCGCCCAGGAGACGATGGAGGCGCTGGTCTCCGAGGCGCGAAACGCGTTGACCGACACCGTTGTGCGGCGTGGTGACACACCGTTGCCGGTGCGCACGCCGCTACCGGTGCAGCTGCCTGAGCCGATGGCCGAGCAGCTGCGTGCCGCCGCGGCCCAGCAGGCAGCCCAGCAACAGCAGCAGGATCCGCCGGAGCCGGTTGCCCGGCGCAGTGTCGACGGGTCGGCGATGCAGCAGTTACGCACCATCACCGGCGGCTAGCGGCAATGGGCGGCTCAGCTCAGCCGGCTTCGGCCAACGCGGCCAGGCAGGCCGCGCCCAGCGCCGCCGGGTCGGCGCCGATCTGATCCAGCGTCACGGTGCGCAGCGCCGCCCGCGGGACGGCGGCGACCCAGTCGCCGGCCACCTCCAGCGGGTGGACGGGATCGTCGGTCGCGGCGGCCACCCCCAGCGGTACGTCCAGCCGCGCCAGGTCGGCGCGGCCCGGTGCGACGTAGCCGGCCGCTTCGTCCATCGCATCGGGAAGCCGGGGCCACTGCCGGGTCCACGATCGGGCCAGCTCGTCGGCGAGCCAGGCCGGACTGGACGCCCGCAGGTCCGCGACGACCGCGGCCAGCCCGTCGCGGCGCAGCAGACTGGCGCTGTGCCGGGCCGCCTGCGCGGCCGCGGCGGCCCCGGGTGCGCCGGTCCACGGCGGCAGCGCCGCCAGGACCCCCGAAACCGCTTCGGGACGGCGCAGCGCCCACGCCACGGCCACCGCCGCGCCGATCGAGACCCCCCCGGTGATGATCGACCGGTGGCGGGCCGCGGCGGCGTCCAGGGCGTCCAGGTAGCCGTCGATCAGCCGATCCGGCTGCGGGCGCGGCGCGACCAGCACCGCGCCGGCTCGCCGCAGCGATCCAGAGAACCCCCGGCGGACGAAGTCGTCGTCGGAGCCGGTTCCCGGCAGCACAACGGCCGTCAGCCCGTGCAGGTCGAGTGTCACCCCATGATCGTGCCGGGCCGTTTGGTAACGGTGGGCAACGGGTCTACCGTGTCATCTGCGCGAAATGATCGGGCCGAAGCGGACTGGACCCGACGCCTGGAGTGTTTGCATTGATGTCCTTGGAGTATCAGGAGCAGTGATGGCGTCAGCGGAGAACTACCTGCGTCGGCTGACCCGACGGTTGACCGAGGATCCCGAGCTGCGCGATGTCGAACAGATCTCCGACGAGGCCCTCAACACCGGTGCCCAGCGAGCGATCGACTGCCGGCGCGGCCAGGAGGTCACCATGGTGGGGACGCTGCGCAGCGTGGAGGCGAACGCCCGAGGGTGCGCCGGCGGGGTCCGGGCGGAGTTGTTCGACGGAACCGACACGGTGACCCTGGTGTGGCTGGGCCAGCGGCGCATCCCGGGTATCGACTCGGGTCGCACCCTTCGAGTGCACGGTCGGCTGGGGAAGCTGGACAGCGGAGCCAAGGCGATCTACAACCCGCACTACGAAATTCAGCAGTGACACCTGCCAACCACGAATTCGCCCAGCGGGTGATGCACCAGATCGGTGGGGTGGCCGGGCTGGCCTACTCGGCGGTGCCGGTGCTGGTCTTCGTGATCACCGCCGGTCTGTCCAGCCTGGTGCCCGCGATCGTGGCCGCGGTGGCCGTCGCCGGCCTGATCCTAGTCTGGCGGCTGATCCGCCGGGAGTCGACGCAGCCCGCGATATCCGGGTTCCTCGGAGTGGTGATCTGCGCGGCGATCGCCTACCTGATGGGGGAGTCGAAGGGGTATTTCCTGCTCGGGATCGTGACGTCGCTGCTGTCGGCGATCGTCTGTCTGGGGTCGGTGCTGATCCGCCGGCCGGCGGTCGGCTACCTGTGGAGCTGGCTCGGCGACCGCGGACACGACTGGCGCGCGGTGCGCCGGGCGGTGTACATCTTCGACGCCGCGACGCTGGCCTGGGCGCTGGTGTTCACGTCCCGGTTCGTGGTGCAGGGCTTCCTCTACGGCACCGACCGCACCGGTTGGCTAGCGGCGGCGCGGATCGCGATGGGCGTCCCGCTCACCGCGGTCGCGGCGGTGGTGACCTACCTGGCGATCAAGGCGGTGCGCCGGATGATGCCGGGCGGCACCCCGGAAGTCACCGCCG
>NZ_JBYCLB010000540.1:0-2599 GCF_057473705.1 Mycobacterium sp. TH-M15
GTCACGGCTGCCGGCCGTCGGACACACCGTTGTCGTGACCGACACGGTGAGTTCTCGACTCCGGCCCGCACTCCCGGTGATCTACCTTTCGGCGAACACCCGGCTCCGCGAGGCCGGCGCGCTGTTGCCCCCGCCCCCGGGTGGCGTCGGCGCGGAACAGCAATTGCGAACCAACCCGGGGCTGGTCGGCGAAATCGCGGCCGCGCTGCTCCGGTTGTTGACGTGACGTCGCCATGCTGACGAGATGCCCGAGGTGCTACTCGATCCTCGACGACAACGCCTATGCCTGGACGATCGCGCCGCAGGTGCCTGCACCGAGCTATTTCGACCCGGTCGCCTCGGCCTACTTCGGTTCGGAGCTGCACAGCGGGCCCGTGCACGTGGTCAACCGGCCGCCCGGCTACGTCGGTCCGCTCCGCGTCTCCGGCGCCGATGCCTCCCGGGCACTGAACGCGCCCGTCGTCGAGATCTGTCCGGGGTGCCACTTCGTGCTCCCGGATGGCTGGCGCCAAGGGCAGGCGATGTGCATCGCGATGGCAGGCGCACGGGCAACCGGCAAGAGCCTGTTCATCGGGGTGCTGATCAAACAGCTGGAGCTACTCTGTGAACACCTTGGGGTGGCTATGGAACCGGCGACACCGGCCACCATCGCGTCGTACACCAACAATTACGAGCGGCCGCTCTATGTCGAGCGCGGCTTGATCGCGCCCACGCCGGCTGCGCAGACCCAGGCGTCCTACCAGCGCGACCCGCTGATCTTCAGTGTCGGCGCGTGGCACGGGGTGCGCCGCTATGTAGTGTTTCGCGATGTCGCCGGAGAGGATCTGGAGTCGGGAAACCTGCACGCCACCCATTTCCAGTTCTTCGCCAACGCCGATGCGGTCTTTTTCATGTTCGATCCGCTGCGGGCACAGGTGATTCGTGACCAGCTGCACGACCTGCTTCCCCCCCAATCGTGGAGCGGCGCAGATCCGCGGTCCGTGCTGAGCAATTTGTTGCTCACGGTCGGCCCGGGTCAGCCACGCCTCGCGGTCATCCTGTCCAAGTTCGACGCGCTGCGCGTTCTCAACAAGGTCGAGGGCTCAGCGTGGAGTTCGGTGATGTCCAATCCTGGTGCGGCGTTCATGCGGGACAACTCGATGGTCACGCAGTACGACGAGACCGACGGGCGGCTCCTCCACCAGGAGGTGCGCAGCCTGCTGCAACGGCTGCACGGCGGTTCGATCGTGGCGGCGGTGGAGAATCCGTCCAGCGGCGTCCGGCTTCGCCACCGGTATTTCGTGGTGTCTTCGCTCGGCCTGCCGCCGGTGGGAAACCGGCTCAACCCGCGCGGCATCGCACCGTTCCGCTGCGTCGACCCGCTGCGCTGGGTGACGTCGAACTTCGGCGTGCTGTAGCGGATCGGCCACGCACTGTACCGAGCAAGTGCTTGGTTGGTACTCTGGTCGGGTGAGTCACCAGCCCGGCCAGCCGGCCAGCCGGCGCGACGAGCTGCTCGAGCTCGCGGCGACGATGTTCGCCGAGCGCGGCCTGCGGGCCACCACGGTGCGCGACATCGCCGACGCTGCCGGCATCCTCTCCGGCAGTTTGTATCACCACTTCGCCTCCAAGGAGGAGATGGTCGACGAGGTGCTGCGCGGCTTCCTGGACTGGCTGTTCGGCCGGTACCGGGAGATCGTGGCGCAGTCACCGGACCCCATGCGGCGGTTGGAAGGATTGTTTCTCGCGTCGTTCGAGGCGATCGAACACCGGCACGCCCAGGTGGTGATCTACCAGGACGAGGCCATGCGGCTCTCCGCCCAGCCGCGCTTCGGCTACCTCGAGGAGCGCAACAAAGAACAGCGCACCGTCTGGCTGGATGTGCTCAACGCCGGCATCGAGCAGGGCCGCTTCCGGCCCGACCTCGACGTGGACCTGGTCTACCGGTTCATCCGGGACACCACCTGGGTGTCGGTGCGCTGGTATCAACCCGGCGGACCGCTCACCGCCGAACAGGTCGGCCGGCAGTATCTCGCCATCGTGCTCGGTGGCATCACCACGAAAGAAGGAAGTGTCTGACATGGCCACCCACATCCCGCAGGCGTACGTGATCGACGCGGTGCGCACCGCGGTCGGCAAGAAGAACGGCTCGCTGGCGCACCTGCATCCGATCGATCTGGGCGCCTATGCGTTTCAGGGGCTCTTCGACCGGGTCGGCATCGACCCCGCCGTCGTCGACGACGTCATCGTCGGCTGCGTCGACGCGATCGGCGGGCAGGCCGGCAACATCGGCCGGCTGGCCTGGCTGGCGGCCGGCTACCCGGAGGCGGTGCCCGGGGTCACCGTCGACCGGCAGTGCGGCTCCAGTCAGCAGGCGATCTCGTTCGGCGCCCAGGCGATCATGTCCGGCACCGCCGACGTGATCCTGGCCGGCGGGATGCAGAACATGAGCTGGATCCCGATCTCGTCGGCGATGACCGTCGGCGAGCAGTTCGGCTTCACCTCGCCGACCAACGAGTCCACGAAGTGGCTGGACCGCTACGGCGCCCAGGAGCTCTCGCAGGTCCGCGGCGCGGAGATGATCGCCGAGAAGTGGGACATCTCCCGCGCGGAGATGGAG
>NZ_JBYCLB010000541.1:0-7113 GCF_057473705.1 Mycobacterium sp. TH-M15
TCGGTGGTTTTTTCATCGGCATCGGCATCGGCACCGGCACCGGCACCGGCATCGGCACCGGACTGCACCGACTGGCCCGATGCGCCCGGATCGGCCGAGCCCGAGGTGTTGCCTCGGTCAGACCCTGATGGATTGGGCATAGGCGCAGCTGTCCTTTTCGGTGTCGAGATACCTATCCTGCACTTTTCGTGGGTATTCGCTGTCCGGAGTGTGTTGCTAGGTGGAGTTGCCTCTCCCACTATGCATGGAACACGCCGAGGATCCACGATGCGAACAGCAGGGCATGTCGTAGTTGAAGAATATCGCAATGCCCCGCCGGATGAGGGCGTCGGCGGAAGCTCGAGACGCGCGCCCGCCGTCACCCGACGACGGTTCTCGGCATCACGGTGGGCCGGAAACCGTATCGGGGTGCGGCGAAATTAGCGACAGTGTTGCGTCCGCCCGCACTGGCCGCCGGCATGCCGGGCATCCCGGGCATCCCACCCGGGACCTCCGCGCCGGTACCCGCAACCGCACCGGGCATCGCGGCGCTCAGCGGACCCGTCGAATCGGCCGGGGTGATCGCAGCCCAGCTCTGCGGCACCGACAGCGCCCCGAGCACGTTGGCGCGGCCCATCCCCGCCGACACCGCCGAGCCCCCGAGATTGCCCACTGACGTGGGTGCCGCCGATCCCACCAGGGACGACGCCGCGGGGACAGCCCCGCCCTGGACGGCCCCGGCGAAACCCGCCTGGTGGCCGAGCGCGGAAATCGCGCCGGCGCCGATGGGTCCGACGAGCCCTACGTCGCCGGCCGACACGAACCCACTCATGACCGCGGCCGGGAATCCGGTGTCCCCGGCGTCGACCAATGCGGTCCCGAAGGAGTCATGGGTCGATCCGTCCAGCGTGTTCAACATCCCGGACAGCCCTTTGGTGGCGGAGTCGGATCCCGGTGTGAAAATGCTCGTCGATCCAGACGACGCGTGCGTCGAGGAGCCTAGCGGTGACGCGAGTTGGTGCAGCGCCGCGGTCACTCGGGACAGTGCGTGACCCGCGCCGCCGGTGGCAGCGCCCGTCGCCCGAGTGGCGGCTTGGCCGGCCTGCCCGGCCGGGTTAGTGGTCTGCGGCGGCTTGGTGAACGGCGTCGGCTCCGAGGCCGCTGCCGACGAGCCCGCATACTGGTACATCGCGGCCGAGTCTTGGGCCCACATTTCGCCGTACTCGGCTTCGGTGGCTGCGATCGCCGGCGTGTTTTGGCCCACAACATTGGTTGCGGTCAACGCTGCCAGCTGGGTGCGGTTAGCCGCGATCACCGGCGGCGGCACATGCGCGGCGAACGCGCTCTCGTAGGCGGCTGCGGCGGACTTGGCCTGGCTGGCAAGCTGCTGCGCCTGCGCGGACGTGGTGCGCATCCACTCGAGGTAGGGGGTGGCCGCGCCAGCCATCGATTCCGACGCCGAGCCCACCCATTCCTCGTCGGCCAGGCCAAAGATTACGGACTTACGAGCAGTTGCCGACGAATCCAGCGCGGCGGCCAGCCCATCCCAAGCCGATGCGGCGGCCAGCATCGATCCCACTCCGGAACCGGCGTACATGCGACCGGAGTTGACTTCCGGCGGCAGCGCCCCGTAGTCCATCGTGACAGTCATCGCTTCATCTCCTCATCTATCTAGCGGGCTGTACTTCATGAAGCCTAGAGATCCGACGGCAGTCCCGGCGTCGCTGCGTCGCGGCAGCGCGGCACAATATCCCCATGACGCCGATGCACGATCTGCTGGGACCCGATCCGACCTTGTTACCCGGTGACCCGGACGCCGAGGCCCAGTTGGATGCCGGGGACAACCCCACCGCCGTCGCAGCCGCGCACCCCTCGGCGTCGGTGGCATGGGCGGCGTTGGCCGAAGCCGCGCTCGCCGATGACAAAGCGATCACCGCGTACGCCTACGCCCGCACGGGTTATCACCGCGGTCTGGACCAGTTGCGCCGCAACGGCTGGAAGGGTTTCGGCCCGGTGCCGTTCTCGCACGAGCCCAATCGGGGTTTCCTGCGTTGTGTCGCGGCGTTGGCGCGAGCGGCCGACGCGATCGGTGAGACCGACGAGCAGGCCAGGTGCCTGGATCTGCTCGACGACTGCGACCCGACCGCCCGCGAAGCCCTCGGCCTGAGCTAGAACCCGGGCGCGTCGTCACTGACGTCCGCCAGCACCACCTCGGCCGTCTCTCGCTCTTAGAGCAGGTGTCGCCAGAACTGGGTCAGCCCGGCGCCGAACTGCCACAGCAGCCCGGACACCCCGGACAGTTCGAAGAATGAGTTGACGAGCCCGAAAAACCACTGGTTCAGCGGCTGGGCGAACAACAGGAAGAACAGCAGGATGAAGCCGTACGGCTTGAACTGTGCCAGGGCACGCTGCGTCTCCGGGCTCAGGTGCGGCTCCAGGGCGTTGTAGCCGTCCAGACCGGGGATCGGGAGCAGATTCAGGAGCAGCGCGGTGATCTGCAGGAAGCCCAAGAACGCCACCCCGGCCCACAACACCGGGTGCCTTGGGTCGATGAACAGGTTGGTCGCCCCCAGCAGCAGCACGGCCAGTAACAGATTCGCCGCGGGACCGGCCAGACTGACCAGGGTGCGCTGCCGGGTCGTCAGGTACGACGTCCGCACGTACACCGCGGCACCCGGCAGGCCGATCCCGCCGATCGCCGTGATCAGGATCGGCACCACGATCGACCAGACCGGGCTGACGTAGCGCCGCGGATCCATGTCCAGGTAGCCGCGCAACTCGATGTCGCGGTCGCCGAATCGCCAGGCGGTGTAGGCGTGGCCGAATTCGTGCAGACACAGCGACACCACCCAGCCGGCGATCACCATGACGAACACTCCGGCGTAGGACAGCGGCGTCACGTCGTCGCCCACCCAGTACGCCAGCCCGCCGCCGAGGACCGACAGACCGACAAGGGCCCAGAAGACCGGGCTGGGTCGCACCGAATGGTGCGAGTCGCGGGCGCTCACGCGACGAAACTACCGGACGGCTGACCAACCCTGCGTATGTCGGTAGACCGTCGAGCGCCGCGTCGGCCGGGGCGCGGCCACCCCGTCGCGCACCATGGAGATCCCGGTGCCGCCCAGTTGCGCGGCCCGCCCGGTCAACCAGCGACGGCTGCCCGCTACCCGAGCCCGCACCCCCGGCAGCGCCGCCGTCGGCTCGACGGTGACCGCGGCGACGTCGCCGTCGAACAACACCGCGTCGTCGACCACGGCCTCGCCATGCAGCAGTCGCTCCCCGTCCACGGGCCGCCAGACCGCCGACCCGACGATGACCGATCCGGTCTCGTCGCGGATCAGCGGTACGCGCGTGGCCGCACCGCGCACCGCCCGCCGGGCGGCCCGGCGGCCGGCCGGCAGGCGGTAGGCGCGGGTGGCCGGTGTGCGCCGGCGCGGGACGTAGGCCACCTCGACACTCAGCAGATCGGCCCGCATCAACATGGTCAGCACCGAGGCGAGGTCGGCGTCGCCGCCGACCACCACCAGCCGCCGGTAGGAGGCGGGTGCCGCGGCAAGGGCACCGGGATCGAGTACCGGGAGCGCTCGCAACGGGCGCGGCAGGTGATCGGCGAATGCCACCACGACGATCTCTGGCACGTTCGGGGCCCTCCTCGCAAACGCCTGGGCGGGGTCTGATTACCCCGCTCTTCAGCGGGTCCTGCGGTGCCCGAATCGTCGCACGGCTAATGTTGGTCACCGGCTGGACCACAATAAGCAGCGTGCATACGTGGAGTTAGGCGGGAGCGAGCCATGCCGGCAATCGTCCTGATCGGCGCCCAATGGGGCGACGAGGGCAAGGGCAAGGCCACCGACCTACTCGGCGGCCGCACCAAATGGGTTGTTCGCTACCAAGGCGGCAACAATGCCGGGCACACCGTGGTGCTGCCCAGCGGTGAGAACTTCGCGCTGCACCTCATCCCGTCGGGCGTGCTGACGCCCGGTGTGACCAACGTCATCGGCAACGGTGTGGTGATCGACCCCGGTGTCCTGCTCGACGAGCTGAAGGGTCTCGAGGAGCGCGGCGTCGACACCTCGAAGCTGCTGATCTCTGCCGACGCGCACCTGCTGATGCCCTACCACGTGGCCATCGACAAGGTGACCGAGCGCTACATGGGCGACAAGAAGATCGGCACCACCGGCCGCGGCATCGGACCCTGTTACCAGGACAAAGTCGCGCGTCAGGGGATCCGGGTCGCCGACGTGCTGCACCCCGATGAGTTGACGCACAAGATCGAGGCCGCGCTGGAATTCAAGAACCAGGTGCTGGTCAAGATCTACAACCGCAAAGCGCTCGACCCGGCGCAGGTCGTCGAGGCGCTGCTCGAGCAGGCGGAGAGCTTCTCCCACCGCATCGCCGACACCCGGCTGTTGCTCAACACCGCGCTGGAGGCCGGCGAGACCGTCCTGTTGGAAGGTTCGCAGGGCACGCTGCTCGACGTCGACCACGGCACCTATCCCTATGTGACATCGTCGAATCCGACCGCCGGCGGTGCCGCGGTGGGATCCGGTATCGGCCCGACCCGAATCACCACCGTGCTGGGAATCCTCAAGGCCTACACCACCCGCGTCGGCTCGGGCCCGTTCCCCACCGAACTGTTCGACGGATGCGGCGAATACCTGTCCAAGACCGGCGGCGAGTTCGGCGTCACCACCGGGCGGCGCCGGCGCTGCGGCTGGTTCGACGCCGTGATCGCCCGCTACGCCGCCCGGGTCAACGGGATCACCGACTACTTCCTGACCAAGCTCGACGTGCTGTCCAGCCTGGAGACGGTGCCGGTGTGTGTCGGTTACCGCGTCGACGGCAAAGAGACCTCCGAGATGCCGATGACCCAGAGTGATCTGCATCGCGCCGAGCCGATCTACGAGGAACTGCCCGGCTGGTGGGAAGACATCTCGCAGGCCCGTGAATTCGACGACCTCCCGGCGAAAGCGCGCGACTACGTGCTGCGGCTGGAAGAGCTTGGCGGAGCGCATATTTCGTGCATCGGCGTCGGCCCGGGCCGCGACCAGACCATCGTGCGTCGCGACGTGCTGGCGCCCCGCCCGTGACCGATTCGCCAGAGCGTCTCGACCCCGACTACGACCGCCACGGCGGCTTCCCCGAATACGGCGCCGCCAGCCCGGGACCGGGCTTCGGCCGGTTCGTCGCCGCCATGCGCCGGGTGCAGGACCTCGCGGTGTCCGCCGACCCCAGCGACGACCTCTGGAACGACGCCGCAACGCACGCCGAAGCGCTGGCCGAACAACTCGCACCGTTCACGGCAGCCGAAGGCCAGGCACCGGCGGGACGCGCGCCGACGCTGCCCGGGATGGGCAGCCTGCTACTGCCGCCATGGACGATGAGCCGGTTCGACCCGGACGGCGTCGAGATGCGCGGCCACTTCAGCCGGTTCCACGTGGGCGGCAACAGCGCGGTGCACGGCGGTGTGCTCCCGCTGCTGTTCGACCACGTCTTCGGGATGGTGGTGCACGCCGCGAACCGTCCGATCAGCCGCACCGCGTTCCTGCATGTCGACTACCGCAAGATCACCCCGATCGACACCCCGCTGATCGTGCGCGGTCACGTCGCCGCCACCGAGGACCGCAAGGCGTTTGTCCGCGGCGAACTGCTCGACGGTGAGACGCTGTTGGCCGAGGCCAACGGCCTGATGATCCGGTTGCTGCCCGGCCAGCCGTAGCGACGCCGCCTATCCTTGGGCAGCGTGACAGCAGAGCAGGCGGATCCGGCGGCTGACGGCACGCCGCACGACCAGTCGACTCAGCAGCCCGGCCGCTCCGGTGGTCCGACGGTGATGCTGCTGGGGTCCGGGGAGTTCAGCTGCGAGCTGGCGACCGCCCTGCAGCGCCTCGGGGCGAACGTCATCGCCGTCGAGCAGTACGCCGACGCGCCGGCGCATCGCGCGGCTGATCAGGTGCTGGTGCTCGACCTGAGCGACGCCGACGGGCTGAGGGCCGCGATCAGCCGGCTGCGACCGCACTTCGTGGTGGCCGCGTCGGACGCGGTGGCCCTCGATGCGTTCACCGCCGCGGCTGACAGCGGGCCCGTGCGGGTCGTTCCCACCGCGCGTTGCGCCCGGCTGACCGCCGACCGGGAAGGTCTGCGGCGACTGGCCGCCGACGAGCTCGGCCTGCCCACCGCGCCGTTTTGGTTCGCGGGCTCGCTGGGGGAGTTGCGCGCCATCGCCGGGCACGCCGGCTACCCGCTGCGGGTGCAACCCGTTGCTGCCGTCGGCGGGGACGGGCAGTCGGTGCTGCTGCTGCCGGCCGACCTCGAACCGGCCTGGCAGCGCGGGCTGTCCGCCGGCGGCGGGCGGATGCTCGTCGAGGCGCTGGTCGAGATTGACTTCTATGTCACGCTGCTCACGGTCCGCGGTGATGGCCCGTCGGGGCCGACGCTGGACTTCTGCGCGCCGATCGGCCACGGCGACGCCATCGGTGACGTGCGGGAATTCTGGCAGCCGCAGGATCTCAGCCCGGCAGCGCTGGATGCCGCCAAGTCGATTGCGGCCCGCGTGGTCAACGCGCTCGGCGGGCGGGGCCTGTTCGGGGTCGAGCTGATGGTCCGCGGCGACGAGGTCTACTTCAGCGACGTGACCACGCGGCCGTTCGCGCCCAGCTTGGTCACCCTCCGCACTCAGCGGCTCTCCGGATTCGAGTTGCAGGCGCGGACCATCCTGGGTCTGCCGACCGACACCATCATGATCTCGCCGGGCGCGGCCGCGGTGATCTATGCGGGCGTCGACGGCGCCCGGCCGCCGCGAGGTGAAGGCGCGTTGAGCGATGCGCTGCGGATCACCGAGAGCGACGTGCGGGTATTCGCTCACGACGAGTCTGCGGCTCGGCGTCCGCTGGGAGCCGCCCTGGTGACCGCGGCGGATGTGGCCACGGCCCGGGGACGAGCCCGCGATGCGTCGGCCGCGTTGCGTCGGCTCTGGTAGCTCCACGGGGCGCTGCCAGTTTTCACCCCACTCGCCCGTGAGTTCGACGGGGCCGGGACGCGTGCACCGGGGTGTGCGCGATGATCGCTCTTGCCGCGTCGAGATCGACGTTTTGGCGGCAAAATTCGAGTAGCAGGCGCCACAACGTCGATCTC
>NZ_JBYCLB010000542.1:0-1661 GCF_057473705.1 Mycobacterium sp. TH-M15
ATCACCCCCGGCTCGATGCCCGCCGACAGCCGCACCGTCGACGACGAGGGGGTGCTGTTCGACAACTGGCTGCTGGTCGCCGACGGACGGTTCCGGGACGTCGAGACCCGGCGACTGCTGGCCGGGGCCCGGCACCCGTCCCGCAGCCCGGAGACCAACCTCGCCGACCTGCGCGCCCAGGTCGCCGCGAACCAGAAGGGCGTCGACGAGATCCGAAAGATGGTCGACCACTGGGGCTTCGATGTGGTGTCGGCCTACATGCGGCACGTGCAGGACAATGCCGAGGCGGCGGTGCGGCGGGTGATCGCCCGGCTGCCGGACGGCGAGCACCGGTACCGGACGGACTCCGGCGCCACCATCGCGGTCCGGGTCACGGTGCACCGCGGCTCACGCAGCGCCACGGTCGATTTCGCCGGGACGTCGGCGCAGCTGGAGACGAATTTCAATGCCCCGTCGGCGGTGGTCACCGCCGCCGTGCTCTACGTGTTCCGGACCCTGGTCGCCGACGAGATACCGCTCAACGACGGGTGTCTGCGCCCGCTGCGGATCGAGATCCCGGCCGGGTCGATGCTGGCGCCGGTCTATCCGGCCGCGGTCGTCGCCGGGAACGTCGAGACCTCCCAGGCGGTCACCGGCGCACTGCTCGGCGCGTTGCGGGTGCAGGCCGAGGGCTCCGGCACGATGAACAACGTCACCTTCGGCAACGCCGAGCAGCAGTACTACGAGACGATCGGGTCCGGGTCCGGCGCCGGCGACGGGTTCGACGGAGCCGCCGTCGTGCAGACGCACATGACCAACTCCCGGCTGACCGACCCCGAGGTGCTGGAACTGCGCTTCCCGGTGCTGCTGCGCGAGTTCGCGATCCGGCGCGGCAGCGGCGGCGGCGGGCGGTGGCGGGGCGGCGACGGCGCGATCCGCCGGATCGAGTTCACCGCACCGATGACGGTCAGCGTGCTCTCCGGCCACCGCACGGTGCCGCCGTACGGCATGGCCGGCGGCTCGCCCGGCGCACCGGGGCACAACCGGGTGATCCGCGCCGACGGGTCGGCCGAGGAGCTGGCCGGCTGCGACTCGGCCGAGCTCGCTCCCGGCGACCAGCTGGTGATCGAGACGCCGGGCGGCGGCGGTTACGGTCAGAGCGGCTGAGCGCCGGGGTCGAGTAACCGCTTGGGGTGCATCCCGTCGACCTGGCCGATGAACGGCGGGTGGATGCTGTAGCCGAGCATCCGGCGAATGTCCTCCGAAACCGCCCGCACCGTGGCGCGGGTCGTCGAGAGGGTGAACGCCTCCTGCGGGCGCAGCCACGGCTCGCAGTACTGGGCGGTGACCGCCAGCCGCGGGCCCGCGGAGTTGTTCGCACCGCCGCCGTGCCAGAGGGTCCCGACGAAGAACACACACGACCCCGCCGGCATCAGCACCGGCTGCCGCCCGGCCTCGTCGGGCACCCGCTCACCCCACCGGTGACTGCCCGCGACGACATCGGTGGCGCCGTTGTCGGCGCGGAAGTCGTCGATCGCCCAGATCGTGGCCGCCCCCAGCGCCGCCCGCGGCCGCGGCAGCGGATAGAAGCCGTCGTCGGTGTGCAGCAGCTGCGCCTTTTCACCGGGCAGGATGTTGATCACCTGCAGCATCGACAACAGGTAGTTGGGCAGGAACAGCCG
>NZ_JBYCLB010000543.1:0-1995 GCF_057473705.1 Mycobacterium sp. TH-M15
GATCAGGCCGGCCGGCGGTGCGCACGGTCACAGCCGGCGCCGGCGGGACAGGAATCATCGCCACTCGAACAAGCAGTAGAACACGTTCTTCTTAAACCCATGATTCTCACGTTTACCGTGCTCATAGTGCACGCTTGGAAACGAGAGCCTGTTACATTGGAGGGCCGTCAGACTACCAAGGAGACAACGGGTGAACCACGAATCGCCGACCGCCATCACCGAGACGACCGACGTCGTCGTCGTCGGGTTCGGTGCCGCGGGCGCCTGCGCGGCGATCACCGCCCGCGAGCGGGGCGCGAACGTTATCGCCTTGGACCGGTTCAACGGCGGCGGCGCGACCGCGATATCCGGCGGTATCTACTACGCCGGCGGCGGGACGTCGATCCAGCGCCAGGCCGGGGTCGCCGACACCCCCGAGCAGATGCTGGCCTATCTGCGGCTGGAGGTCGGCGATGCGGTCCGCCCGGAGACCCTGGAGCGCTTCGTGGCCACCAGCCCGGAGACGCTGGACTGGCTGCAAGACCACGGCGTTCCGTTCGACTCGTCGATCTGCCCCTACAAGACGTCGTTCCCCACCAACCGGCACTACCTCTACCATTCCGGCAGCGAGAACGCCGGCGCGTTCCGGTCGGCCACCCCGCCGGTGCAGCGCGGCCACCGCGCCAAGGGCCGGGGCACCTCCGGCAAGAAGATCTATGCGCCGCTCGCGGATTCGGCTATCAAGGCCGGGGTCGACTTCCGGCCGCGCACCCGGGTCACCGGGCTGCTGCGGGACGACGCGGGCCGGGTGACCGGGGTCGAGGCGATGACCATGAACCACGCGCCGCGCCACATCCAGCGCCGCTACGCGCGGATGGCCGCCCTGTCGAGCAAACCGGGCATCTACTACCCGCCGCTGCGGAAGGCGATGAACCGACGGCTGGCGAAGCTGGAACGGCGCTACGCCCAGCCGGTGCGTTACCTCGCCCTGCGCGGCGTGATCCTCTGCGCCGGTGGCTTCATCGCGAACCGGGAGTGGGTGGCAAAGTACGCCCCGGAGTTCAGCAACGGCCTGCCGCTGGGCACCACCGGCGACGACGGCAGCGGCATCGCACTCGCCGAGAGCGCCGGCGCCGTCACCGACTACATGGACAACGTCTCGGTGTGGCGCTTCATCACCCCGCCGAGTGCGTTCATCTCGTCGATCGTGGTCGACGCGGCCGGCCGGCGCATCATCGACGAAAGCCGATACGGCGCCGCGATGGGCCGGGCGCTGGTCAAGGACCACGACGCCAGCGGCTGGATCCTCGCCGACGCGCGGCTGATGGCCGAAGCCCGGCGGCAGCTGCTCACCCAGACGCTGTGGTTCCAGCGGGCGCAGGCCGCGATGCTGATGACCGCCGGTGCGGTGCGCGGACGATCGTTGGAAGAGGCCGCCCGGGCCGCCGGCGTCGACCCGGACGGGCTGGTGGCCACCGTTACCGCGCACAACGACGCGATCGACTCCGGGGCAACGGATCCCGCCGGCAAGCCGGCCGACTTCTGCCGGCGGATCGACCAACCGCCGTTCACCCTGCTGGACATCTCGGTGCGCAGGAACCTGCTCTACCCGACGCCGATGCTCACCCTCGGCGGTGTCCGGGTCGACGAGCAGACCGGGGCCGTCGTGGACGTGGACGGCGTGCCGATCCCCGGCCTGTACAGCGCGGGCCGCACCGCGGCCGGGATCTGCTCGCAGTCCTACGTCAGCGGGCTGTCGATCGCCGACTGCGTCTTCGCCGGCCGCCGGGCCGGGGCCGCCGCGGTCGGCCAGCCGGCGCCAAGCTGACCGGGCCGGCGGCTGGCGTGCGGCTAGCTAGAACACCCAGGAGCCAGACGGTTGCAGCACGAACCCGTGGGTCCCGTCGGTGCAGGCGGTCAGGCGGTTCGATCCCACGACGCAACTAGTGACTGGATCAGTTGGCTGTTGTTGGACAGATATTTTCTGTCCTGGCGAAAGAAGCTTGTATGTGACCG
>NZ_JBYCLB010000544.1:0-11161 GCF_057473705.1 Mycobacterium sp. TH-M15
ATGGAGAGCCCCCACATGGCATTGGACTCGGACTGCTTCTCCCAGGCCATCGCCAGCACCCGGCGGTACTTGCCGGCCTTGACCAGGCTGGCGGCGACGATCGCGGTCGAGCCGCCCACCGACCCGGCGGTGTGCACCCGGATCAGCGGCTTGCCGGTGGCGCCCATCGCGTCGGCCATGAACAACTCGGGCATCATCACGCCCTCGAAGAAGTCCGGCGCCTTGCCGACCACCACCGCGTCGATATCGGCGAAGGTCGAACCGGAGTCTTCCAGCGCGCGGTCGATCGCCTCGCGCACCAGCCCGTTCATCGACACGTCCTGGCGCTTGGCGGTGTACTTCGTCTGCCCGGTGCCCAGCACCGCCGCAAGCTCAGGCATGTGCGCCGCTCCTCCTCATCGCTCCGCAAGCTCCGCTCTGCATCGTCGTCGGCGCACGGCCATCAGTCCTGTCCTTCCATCACCGCGACCAGGTTCTGCTGCAGCGCGGGGCCGCTGGTGGCGTGCGCCAGCACCCGCTCGGCCGAACGGTCGAAGATGTGCTGCGCGGCGAACCCGATCCGCTCCATCCCGGCGACGAACATCGGGTTGGCCGCCAGCGCACCGCCGGACGGGTTGACCGTCACCTTCGACGGCAGTCGCATCGCCTCGGTGAGGATCAGCTGCTGGTGGGTGAACGGCGCGTGGATCTCGGCGACGTCCACCGCGGGCATGGCGTCGCCGCTGGCCGCCCGGGCCGACGCGGCCGCCGATGGCGAGCGGGTCAAGTTCCGGCTGCCCAGCGCGCCGGACTCGATGCGGTGTTCGAAACCGGTGATCCAGGCCGGGTTGTCCCGGAGTTCACGGGCCCTGTCGCCGGCGGCCAGCACGATCGCGGCGGCACCGTCGGTGATCGGCGCGATGTCGTGCCGGCGCAGCGGGTCGGCGAAGAACGGCCGGTCCAGCAGTTCGTCGAGGCTGTCGGAGGACTCCACCGAGTCGACCCGGTCGGCGCAGGCCATCGACTCCAGCGCCACCCGGGCCATCTGCTCGACGGTCCACGCCCGCGAGTCCAGCCCGAGACGAGCCTGCAGCCCGGCGATCGACACCGAGTCCGGCCAGAGCGGTGCCACGGTGTACGGGTCGGTCTGCAGGGCCAGGATCCGGCGCAGCTGTCCGGCCGATGACTTGCCGAACCCGTAGGCCAGCGCGATCTCCACCTCGCCGGTGAGCACCTTGATGTAGGCCTCGTACAGCGCCCAGGCCCCGTCCATCTCCACGTGCGACTCGTTGACCGGCGGGACGGCGCCGATCGAGTCGATTGCCGAAATGAACGAGAACGCCCGGCCGGCAAGGTAATCCGACGACCCGGAGCACCAGAAGCCGATGTCGGCCTTGTTGATGCCGAGTTCGGCGTAGAGCTGGGCAAAGCACGGCATCAGCATCTCGACGCCATTGGTGGTGCCGTCGGTGCGGCGAACATGCGGCGCGTGGGCGAAGCCCACCACGGCGACATTGCGAATGCTCATCTGCTGGCCCCTTCTCCCAAGCCCCGGCTACAGGTGCTGCTTGTAGCTGTCGTACTCGGCGTCGGGTTCCCCGGTGGGCCGGAAGTACTCGATGTTCTCCATGCCGTACGTCCACTCCTCGCGCGGCTCCCACACCGCCTGCACCCGCATGCCCATCCGGACCTCGTGGGCGTCGACATCGGCGACCAGCGTCAGGAACGGAATGTCGGCGCCGTCGAGCAGCACGTAGGCCGCGACGTACGGCGGCTTGATCCGCTGTCCCGAGAACGGGATGTTGATGATGGCGAACGTGGTGATCGTGCCGGTGTCTTTGACCTCGACGAAGTCGGTGAGCTGCTGGCCGGTGGCCGGGTCGGCTTCTCGGGCCGGGAAGTACACCTTCCCGGCCTCACCGGTGCGCGCACCCAGCAGCCGTCCCTCCTTCAACGCCCGCAGGTAGGCGCTCTCCGGGGAGGACGCGCTGTGCTGGATCTCCAGCCCGATCGGCGTCTCGACGATGGTCACCGGAGCGCGCTGGGCGGTCGTCGCCGGTACCGGCTCGGGAGTGTCGCCCAGCGCGAAATGGGCGATGTCGGTGATCGCGCCGACCGGCTGGTCGGCCCAGCGCACGTGTACCCGGGCGCCGCTGTGGATGCCGGACGGACCCACGGCTCCGACATCAATGGCGTGCAGCATCGGCACGTCGGCGCCGTCGAGCCGGATCCACGCCCAGGCGAACGGGCGGTCCAGCGGCTGGCCTTCCAGCGGGTCGGGCTGCCAGGACCAGGACACCACGGTGCCGACGCTGGCCACCGGAACGATCTCGGTCAGCGGCGCGTGGCTGACCGGGTCGTACTCGGTGGGGGGCACATGGACCCGGCCGTCACTGCCGCGCACCCCGACGATCCGGCGTTCGCGCAGCGCGGTGAAGAACGCTCCGAGCACCGGGCCGACCGAACGCGTGTACGTGAAGAACAACCCGAGCGGCGCGGACAGGTTGGGTTCGAGCCGCTCGGCGTCGCTGGGGTGGCTGTGGCTCGCGGTCACGGCATCGAGTAGAACAGGTTCTAAGAATCGGGGCAACAGCGGGTGTAAGGGGCCGACGATGAAGCTCGGGCTGCAGCTGGGGTACTGGGGCGCGCAACCCCCCGCCAACCACGCCGAACTGGTGGCCGCCGCCGAGGATGCCGGCTTCGATGCGGTGTTCACCGCCGAAGCCTGGGGCTCGGACGCCTATACGCCGCTGGCCTGGTGGGGCCGGGAGACCTCCCGGCTGCGGCTGGGCACCTCGGTGGTGCAGTTGAGCGCGCGCACCCCGGCCGCGTGCGCGATGGCCGCGCTGACCCTGGATCACCTCTCCGGCGGCCGGCACATCCTCGGGTTGGGGGTCTCCGGCCCGCAGGTGGTGGAGGGCTGGTACGGGCAGCGGTTCGGCAAGCCGTTGGCTCGCACCCGGGAGTACGTCGACATCCTGCGCCAGGTGTGGGCGCGGCAGGCGCCGGTGACCAGCGCCGGCCCGCACTATCCGCTGCCGCTGACCGGGGCGGGCAGCACCGGCCTGGGCAAGGCGCTCAAGCCGATCGTGCATCCGCTGCGCGCCGACATCCCGGTCATGCTGGGCGCCGAGGGTCCGAAGAACATCGCGCTGGCCGCCGAGATCGCCGACGGCTGGCTGCCGATCTTCTACGCCCCGCGGCTGGCCGACATGTACAACGAGTGGCTCGACGAGGGCTTCGCCCGGCCCGGCGCCCGCCGCTCCCGCGCGGATTTCGAGATCTGCGCGACCGCCCAGGTGGTGATCACCGACGACCGGGCCGCGGCGTTCGCCGGCATCAAGCCGTACCTGGCGCTGTACATGGGCGGGATGGGATCCGAAGACACCAACTTCCACGCCGACGTCTACCGACGGATGGGCTACGCGGAGGTCGTCGACGACGTCACCGCTCTGTTCCGCAGTGGGCAAAAGGACGGCAAAGAACGAGCGGCCAAGATCATCCCCGACGAACTGGTCGACGACGCGGTGATCGTCGGCGACGTCGACTACGTGCGCAAGCAGATCACCGTGTGGGAGGCCGCCGGGGTGACGATGATGGTGGTCACCGCCCGCGACGCCGACCAGGTGCGGCAGCTGGCCGGCTTGGTTTAACCCTCCCGGGGGGCCGACCTTGCCGTCGAACTAGAACACGTTCTAGATTAGCCGGATGAGGGATACTGGCCTGTGGAACATCGCCCGCGACACCCCCGACGCCGCCGCGGTGGTCGACGTCCTCGGCGGTCAGCTGAGCTACGGCGAGCTGGCGGCGCGGGCCGACCGGTACGGACGGGGGCTGCAAACGCTGGGGCTGCGTCCGGGCGACGTGCTGGTGATGGTGCTGCCCAACGTCGTCGACAGCCTGGCGGTGTACTTCGCGGCGATGCAGACCGGGCTGTACATCGTCGCGGTGAACTGGCATCTGACCGGACCGGAGATCGGCTACATCCTCTCCGACAGCGGTGCGAAAGTGCTCATCGGCCATGAACGGTTCGCCGACGCCTGCCGGATCGCGGCCGACGAGGCCGGCCTGCCCGCCGACCACCGGTTCGCGGTCGGCGACCTGACTCAGTTGGCCGGCTTCGCCCCGCTGTCGGAGCTCGGCGCAGGTGAACAGGGCCGGCCCGACATCCGCACGGCCGGCGCGGCCATGCTCTACACCTCGGGCACCACCGGCAAACCCAAGGGCGTACAGCGTCCGCTGACCGGGGCCGACCCGGACGAGGTGCCGATCGCCGCGGCCGGCTTCTTCGCGCTGTACGGTCTGCAGCCCTTCGACGACCACGTGCACATCTGCGGGTCGCCGCTGTATCACACGGCGGTGCTCAACTTCTCGGCGATCTCGATCCAGCTGGGCCACAAGGTGGTGCTGATGGACAAGTGGGACCCGGAGGAGATGCTGGCGCTGATCGAGAAGCACAAGGTCACCCACAGTCACATGGTGCCCACCCAGTTCCGCCGGCTGCTGGCCCTGCCGGAGGAGGTGCGGGCCCGCTACGACGTGTACAGCCTGCGCAACGTGATCCACGGCGCCGCGCCGTGCCCGCCGGAGGTCAAACGCCGGATGATCGATTGGTGGGGCACGGTGATCACCGAGTACTACGCCGCCACCGAGGGCGGCGGCACGCTGATCACCGCCGAGGAGTGGCTGACCCATCCCGGCTCGGTCGGCAAGGCCTGGCCGTACTCGGTGGTCAAGGTGCTCGACGACGACGGCAACGAGCTGATCGCCGGGCAGGCGGGCACCGTCTACATGCAGATGGGCGGGTCGAGCTTCGCCTACCACAACGACGAGAAGAAGACCGCCGAGAGCCGCGCCGGCGACCTGTTCACCGTCGGCGACGTGGGCTATCTCGACGAGGACGGCTACCTGTACCTGCAGGACCGCAAGACCAACATGATCATCTCCGGCGGCGTCAACATCTATCCGGCCGAGATCGAGAACGAACTGATCATGCACCCGAAAGTCGTCGACGTCGCGGTCTTCGGGGTGCCCGACGACGACTGGGGCGAGCAGATCAAGGCCGTCGTGCAACCCGCAGATGGGGTCGCGCCCGACGACGCTTTGACCGCCGAGCTGATGGCCTACGCCACCGAGCGGCTGGCGAAGTTCAAGCTGCCCAAGTCGATCGACTACATCACCGAGATGCCGCGTGACCCCAACGGAAAGCTCTACAAGCGCAAGCTGCGTGCGCCGTACTGGGCCGGCCGGGACGCCAAGATCTAGCCGATCACCCGGTCGGCGTCGCCGAACACCATCTCAACGCGCCCGACCGACGCCGACGCCATCGCCCGCTTCGGCAGGCCCAGCGTTCTCAGCTCCTCGGCGTACGGGTGCTCGCCCAGCCGCAGTGTCGCGCCGCCGGCCCGTGCTCGCAGCCCGGAGATCCGCATCTCCCAAGGGATTTCCCGGGTGACGCCGGCGGTGTGGCTGTACGCGCGAAGCACCCGCGGCCGGGACCGTGTCGGCACCGGCAGCCCGCGGCCGAATTCGATGCCGGCGATGTGTTCACCGTTCTCCCGCACGTCGAAGCCGAACCGGCCGTCGCCGCGGATGGTGAATTCCGCCATCACCTTCGGGAAGCCCCAGATGGCGCGGCCCGCCGCCAAGGTGAACTCCTGGTCGACCGGTAGGTGTTGGATGAACGCGCCCGCCGAGGCCAGTGCCCGCCACCCACGCGCGTTCGACCCCGGCGGGTTGACCATCACCGCGGTGCCGAATTCGTGGTAGGCGCCGAGGTCGCCGTCGATGTAGCGGGCCAGCATCAGGTTCACCACCGCCTTACCGGGACGGTGCTGGCAGACCCGCAGGCCGCTGTAGTCGATCAGCCGCTGAGCGGCCTGGGCCGGCACCGAGAACAACGCAGTGTGCACATCCGCCTGACGAATCCGGACCGGCATGGTAAGCACGGTGCCGGCGATTTCGTGTTGGGACGCAGCCATGCTGGCCACTGTAATCTCAGGAGTGCGCGGTGACGGAAGTGTTGACCGACCGGACGGCGGCGGCCTGGCCTGACCTCGATCTGACCGACGGGATCTGCCACGCGAGCGGCGAGGCGCACGCCGGCTAGGCCTGGATGCGGCCGCGTGAGCCGGTGTTCCGGGACCGCAACGGGCCGGTCGCCCCAGGCTCGGTGGCGTTCACCGACTCGACAATGGTGTCGGTCGGTGAGCGCCACCGCACTCCCAGCTCGTCCAGGGTGCGTGAGTAGTCGGTCGGGGTGGCCGGGGTAAGCAGCCAGGCCGGCCGCGACGGCGCGGGTCGGGATGGCCTCGGTGGCGTGGGCGTTGATCTCCAACGACGAGCAGACGCGAAAGCCCCCGAAACAGGGAGAAAATGGGGGCGTTTGCGTCTGCTCGCGGTGACTAGCGTCCCTTGAACTCGGGGGCGCGTTTCTCGGCGAAGGCCTTCGGCCCTTCCTTGGCGTCCTCGCTGAGGAACACCTTGATACCGATCGCGGTATCGGTCTTGAAGGCCTCGTTCTCGGGCATGCCCTCGGTCTCGTGGATGGTGCGCAGCATCGCCTGCACCGCCAGCGGGCCGTTGTTGTTGATCAGCTCGGCGATCTCCAGCGCCTTGGCCAGCGCTTGGCCGTCCGGAACGACGTGGCCGATCAAGCCGAAGCTCAGCGCCTCGGCGGCGGTGATGTGCCGGCCGGTGAAGAGCAGGTCGCAGGCGACGGTGTAGGGGATCTGCCGGACCAGCCGCACCGCCGAGCCGCCCATCGGGTACAGGCTCCAGCGAGCCTCGGAGATGCCGAACTTGGCGCTCTGGCCGGCGACCCGGATGTCGGTGCCCTGCAGGATCTCGGTGCCGCCGGCGATCGCCGGGCCCTCCACCGCGGCGATCAGCGGCTTGGTCAACCGGCGGCCCTTGAGCAGTGCGTCGATGCGCGACGGGTCGTAGCTGCCGTCTTTGAACGAGTCGCCGGGTGCCTTCTCGTTGGCCGCCTTGAGGTCCATCCCGGCGCAGAAGTAGCCACCGGCGCCGGTCAGGATGCAGCTGCGGATCTCGTCGTCGCCGTCGACCCGGTCCCAGGCCTCGACCATTATTCGCATCATCTCGCCGGAGAGCGCGTTGCGGGCCGCGGGCCGGTTCAGCGTCACGATCAGGGTGTGTCCGCGCTGGTCAACCAGGGCGTGCGGTTCGTTGTCGGGCTCGCTCACGGACGTTCACCTTCCACGACGTCGGCACGGACTTGTGTCGAAATGTAACACGTTCTAATTTGGGTTCGTGGCTCTGAACATCGCCGACCTCGCCGAACACGCCATCGATGTCGTCCCGGACCGGATCGCCCTGATCTGCGGTGACGAGCAGCTGACCTACGCGCAGCTGGAGGAGAAGGCCAACCGGCTGGCGCACTACCTGATCGCGCACGGGGTCAAGAAGGACGACAAGGTCGGGCTGTACTGCCGCAACCGGACCGAGATCGTGATCGCGATGCTCGGGATCGTCAAGGCCGGCGCCATCCTGATCAACGTCAACTACCGCTACGTCGAGGGTGAGCTGCGCTACCTGTTCGACAACTCCGACATGGTCGCGTTGGTACACGAACGCCAGTACAGCGACCGGGTGGCCAACGTGCTGCCGGATGTCCCGCACCTCAAGACCGTCCTGGTGGTCGAGGACGGCTCCGACGGCGATTTCACCCGCTACGGCGGGGTGGAGTTCTCCTCCGCGCTGGCGCAGGGCTCGCCCGAGCGTGACTTCGCCGACCTGCTCGGTGAGCGCAGTGCCGACGACATCTACATCCTCTACACCGGTGGCACCACCGGGTTCCCCAAGGGCGTGATGTGGCGCCACGAGGACATCTACCGGGTGCTGTTCGGCGGCACCGACTTCGCCACCGGTGAGCCGGTGGCCGACGAGTACGACCTGGCCAAGCAGGCCGCGGCCAACCCGCCGATGATCCGCTACCCGATCCCGCCGATGATCCACGGCGCGACGCAGTCGGCCACTTGGATGGCGCTGTTCGCCGGGCAGACCGTGGTGCTGGCTCCGGAGTTCGACGCCGACGCGGTGTGGCGCACCATCGCCGACCACACGGTGAATCTGCTGTTCTTCACCGGCGACGCGATGGCGCGCCCGCTGCTCGACGCGCTGGTCGCGGCCCGGCAGGTCGGCCGCGACTACGACCTGTCGTCGCTGTTCGTGCTGGCGTCCACCGCGGCGCTGTTCTCGCCGAGCATCAAGGAGCAGCTGCTGGAGCTGCTGCCCAACCGGGTCATCACCGACTCCATCGGGTCGAGCGAGACCGGCTTCGGCGGCACCAGCGTCGTCGCCAAGGGTGAGGCGCACACCGGCGGGCCGCGGGTGAGCATGGACAAGACCACCGTGGTGCTCGACGACGACGGAAACCAGGTCCAGCCCGGTTCGGGAGTGCGCGGCATCATCGCCAAACGCGGACACATCCCGGTCGGTTACTACAAGGACGAAGAGAAGACACGGCAGACCTTCCGGACCATCAACGGCGTGCGCTACGCGATCCCCGGCGACTACGCGCAGGTCGAAGCGGACGGCACCGTCACCATGCTCGGGCGCGGCTCGGTCTCGATCAACAGCGGCGGCGAGAAGATCTACCCCGAAGAGGTCGAGGCCGCGCTGAAGACGCACCCGGACGTCTTCGACGCGCTGGTGGTCGGGGTCCCGGACCCGCGCTACGGCCAGCGGGTCGCGGCGGTGGTGCAGGCTCGCTACGGTGCCCGGCCGAGCCTGGCGGCGATCAACGACGCCGCCCGGGCCGAGATCGCCGGGTACAAGGTGCCACGCAGCCTCTGGTTCGTCGACGAGGTGAAGCGCTCACCGGCCGGCAAGCCGGACTACCGGTGGGCCAAGGAGCAGACCGAGGCCCGGGCCGCCGACGAAGCCGGCGGCGGATAGATCTGCCGATAGCTGCGGACGGAACGGCCGGCACGCGGTAGCTTCGCTACGTGAAAAGGCTTTCCAGTGTCGACGCGGCGTTCTGGTCGGCGGAGACCGCGGGCTGGCATATGCACATCGGTGCGCTGGCGATCTTCGACCCGAGCAAGGCGCCGAACTACAGCTTCGAACTGCTCCGCGACCTGCTCATCGAGCGGCTGCCGCAGCTGCCGCAGCTGCGGTGGCGGGTCGCCGGCGCTCCGCTCGGGCTGGACCGGCCCTGGTTCGTCGAGGACGAGGATCTCGACATCGACTTCCACCTGCGCCGCATCGGTGTACCCGCCCCGGGCGGGCGCCGGGAACTGGAGGAGTTGGTCGGCCGGCTGATGTCCTACAAGCTGGACCGCTCGCGGGCGTTGTGGGAGCTGTGGGTGATCGAGGGTGTCAAGGGCGGCCGGATCGCGACGCTGACCAAGATGCACCACGCGATCGTCGACGGCGTCTCCGGCGCCGGGCTCTCCGAGATCCTGCTGGACATCACCCCGGAGCCGCGGGCGGCGCAGCAGGACGTGCCGGTGCCGGCGCCCGACCCGCTGCCCGGCCTGGAACGCCAGGCGATCGGGGCGTTGATCAACCTCGGGATCAAGACACCGTTCCGGATCGGTCGGCTGATTCAGCAGACCGTGCGCCAGCAGGTCGCGGTGCTCGGCCTCAACCGCCGGTCGCCGCGGTACTTCGAGGCGCCCAAGACCCGGTTCAACGCCAGTGTCTCCCCGCACCGGCGGGTCACCGGCACCCGGGTGGAGCTGGCCCGGGTCAAGGCGGTCAAGAACGCCTACGGCGTGAAGCTCAACGACGTCGTGCTGGCCATGGTGGCCGGCGCCGCCCGGGACTATCTGGACAAGCGCGGTGAGCTGCCGGCGAAGCCGCTGATCGCCCAGATCCCGGTCTCCACCCGCACCGAGGCCGACATCGACGAGGTCGGCAACAAGGTCAGCTCGATGACGGTGACGCTGGCCACCGACGTCGCCGACCCCGCGCAGCGGCTCGCCGAGATCCACGAGAGCACCCAGGGCGCCAAGCAGATGGCCAAGGCGCTCTCCGCGCACCAGATCATGGGCCTGACCGAGACCACCCCGCCTGGTCTGCTGCACCTGGCCGCGCGGGCATACACCGCGACCGGACTCTCGCACAACCTGGCGCCGATCAACCTGGTGGTGTCCAACGTTCCCGGGCCGTCCTTCCCGCTGTACATGGCCGGCGCCGAACTCGAGTCGCTGCTGCCGTTGGGGCCGCCGGTGCTCGACGTCGCGCTGAACGTCACCTGCTTCTCGTATCGGGACAGCCTGGACTTCGGGTTCGTCACCACCCCGGAGGTGGCCAATGACGTCGACGAGATGGCCGACGGCATCGAGCTGGCGCTCGCCGAGTTGGAGGACGCCGCGCCGTAGCGCCGTCCGCCCGCTCAGAACGGGCCGAAGAGATCGGTGCCGATCTCCCCGCAGCCGAATCCAACGTCTTGCTCAGCGTCCGGGCAGCGCCTGCACCATTCGGATCAGCGGGGTGAACGCCTTCTGCCAGATCGCGTTCGGGATGCCCATCGGGGGATCGAGGTTGAACACCCGGGCGGTGGAGACCGTCTGCGTCTCGGTGTACTTCAGGATCCCGTCGGCGCCGTGCCGCCGGCCGACCCCGGATGCCTTCATCCCGCCCATCGGCGCTGCGGTGCTGCCGAACGCCAGCGCGTAGCCCTCGTCGACGTTGACGGTGCCGGACTGCAACCGAGCGGCAATCGCCTCGCCCTGCGCCTTGCTGGCCGCCCAAACGCTGGCGTTGAGCCCGTAGTCGGTGTCGTTGGCGCGCTCGATGGCCTCCTCGACGCTGTCCACCGGGTAGATGGCGACCACCGGCCCGAACGTCTCGTTGCGGGCGCACTCCATCTCCTCGGTGACGCCGGAGAGCACCGTCGGCTCGAAGAACAGCGGGCCGATGTCCGGCCGGCTGTTGCCCCCGGCGATCACCGTCGCGCCCTTGGCTTTTGCGTCGTCGACGTGGCCGGATACGGTCTTGACCTGGTCTTCGGAGATGAGGCTGCCCATGTCCGCGGAGAAGTCGTAGGCGCCGCTGAGAGTCATGTTGCGCACCTGCTCGGCGAACCGGTCGGTGAACTCGTCGGCGACCTCCCGCTCGACGTAGATGCGTTCGACGGAGATGCACAGCTGCCCGGCATTGGAGAAGCAGGCCCGGGTGGCGGCCTTGGCGACCTCGCCGAGGTTCGCCCCCT